>NZ_SMMB01001264.1 GCF_009711365.1 Xanthovirga aplysinae
AGTCATAACTATTCTGAATCCGAGATTAAAAGTGAAGCTGAGTTTTAACTCAATAATGGAAAATTGAATTTAGTAACTACAATTTTTCGGGTTTATTAAACATTTTGTATTAACTATAGGTATCCTGTTTTTATTTACAATTTTTTAGCCTTTTCTGTTCTGGCTCAAGAGAGGGATGTCTTAACTGATAAATTTCAAATTGTGGAAATTGAACCGGAATTTCCGGGCGGAGTAAAAGCTTTTTTCAAAGAAAATGGTAAAAATCTTAGATATCCTTCTGATGCTTTTGAAAATGGAATTGAGGGAAAGGTAAACGTTCAATTTGTCTTTGATGAATTTAAGAAGATTCCGTAGGAGTCTGTTCTAGTTCATGAAGGTGTATACCTTTCCCTTGATAAATAGGCATTAAGACTTATCAAGGCTTCTGGAGATTGGAAGTATAGAAAAAAATCCAAAAATGAAGAAACAGCTAAAGTTCGAATGGTAGTCCCCATAATTTTAAAGTTACCAGCTAAAACTTCGAAAAAGAAAAAAAGGAAGGGTAGAAACTAACTTGAAGAAGTAATTAGTTAGTTTCTACTCTCAGTAAAGCAAAAGATGGGGGAAGCCCCGAAAAGAAAAAGAAAACCATTTTACCTGCTTGCAAAATGGTTTTTCTCTAATTAGGATAAAGCTATCTTTTCAAGAAGGCTAATTAATCTGTAAGCATAATATTAATTCCAGCCGCCGCCCAATGCTCGGTAGACATTGACCATGGCATTCATTTGTTGCTTTTTGGTTTCCACTAATTCAAATTTTGCTTCCAGTGCATCCCGTTGGGTCAATAGTACTTCCATATAGTCGGCCCTTGCTGAATTGAAAAGTTGATTTGAAATAGTCACGGACTGGGTGAGTGCCTCCACCTGGTTCTCTTTTAAATCGTAACTTTTCTCCAGGTTATTGATGTTTGATAGCTGATTGCTGACTTCAATGTAAGCGTTTAAAATGGCCCGTTCGTAATTGTAAACAGCCTGTATCTGCTTAGCATTGGCACTAGAATAAGCTGCCTTTATCGCATTCTTATTGATCAGTGGTGCAGCTAAATCTCCTGCTAGAGAGAGAAGTAATGATTCGGGTGCTTTTATTAGAAATGCCGGATTAAATGCCTGGAAGGCTATATCTGCGGAAATGGCTAAAGCAGGGTAAAACCTGGCTTTGGCCACTTTTACATCCAGCTTGGCAGCTGTCAGCTGAAGTTCGGCCTGTTTAATATCAGGACGGTTTTCTAATAGTTGCGAAGGGATGCCCGAATGAATGGTATTAGGCACTAAATCGCTGAAAACTTTTGAACTCCTTGAAACAGTTTGTGGAAACCTGCCCACAAGAAAATTAATCTGGTTCTCAGTTTGAATGATCTTTTGCTGGGTTTCGTATTGAAGACTTTTAGTGTGGAGCAATTCTGCATTAAATTTACGTACAGCCAGTTCCGTAACCCTTGTAGCTTCTTTTTGAAGTTTTACTATTTTAAGAGCATTGCTCTGAATCTCAATGTTCTGATTAATGATGTCCAGCTGATTATCGAGTGCCAGTAATTCGTAATAAGAATTAGCCAGTTCGGAAATCAGGTTAGTAACCATAAAGTTTTTCCCTTCAACGGTAGCCAGGTACCGCTTTAGGGCAGCTTTTTTCGCATTTCGAAGTTTATGCCATATATCTATTTCCCATGTGGCATTGACACCTACCAAATAATCTGGCAAAGGGTCAGGAAACTCTGTTCCCGGTTTAATATCATTGTTTGCCTCCAGTGCCCCTTGGCTGGTGTACCGGCCAGGTTTATCAAAACCAGCCCCGGCTTTGATATTCACAAATGGTAAGTATTCTCCTTTTTTGACTTTTACCTCGTTTCTGGCGATCTGAATTTCCTGCAAAGTGATGTTCAATTCCTGATTGTTCTCCAGGGCCGTTTCAATCAGAGCATTTAGGTTTGGATCGGTGAAGTAATCCTTCCAACTTACCTTTGCCGTATTGGTAGTGTCCTGGGAGTTGTTATAACTCCCAGGTACATCGGTATTCGCTTTTTTTCCTACTAAGTTAGGAGTTTTACAAGCCGAGAAAATCAATGCTATACTGGCAACTCCTAAACATTTATATATTATTTTTTTATACATGGTGCTCAAATTCTTTAGAAAAAGATTGATTTAATAGTTCTAAAGGACTCCCATTGCCCTTTTAGTATCCATGGAGTGAAGCTGTTGCTTTATGGGAGCTCTTCAGATAATGGAACTTCATCTTCATCTTTAATGAGGTGCCGGCCTTCTGCTAATTTGGCAAATATATAGTACAAGCCAGGGACAATGATTACGCCGAAAATTGTTCCAAAAAGCATCCCTCCGGCAGAAGCGGTACCAATGGTACGGTTCCCAATGGCCCCTGGGCCGGTGGCAAAAACCAATGGAATCAAACCCGCAATAAATGCAAAAGAGGTCATTAAGATAGGACGAAAACGTTCCTTAGCACCTTCAATGGCTGCATTGAGGATGGATGCTCCCTCTTGCTGTTTCTGAACCGCAAACTCCACGATTAGCACGGCATTTTTTCCTAACAATCCTACCAACATCACCAGGCCGACTTGTGCGTAAATATCGTTGTCCAATCCCATAAACTTGAGCAAGATAAATGCTCCGAAAACCCCTGCAGGCAGAGAAAGTACCACCGACAAAGGCAATAAAAAGCTTTCGTATTGAGCCGCAAGAATCAAATAGACAAAGACCAAAACGATGAGGAAGATATAGATGGATTCGTTTCCTCGAGCCACTTCATCTTTTGCCAAACCTGCCCAGTCTATATCATATCCCCGTGGCAATGTTATTGCCGCTACCTCTTGTATGGCTTTGATGGCTTCACCACTACTATATCCTGCTGCAGGGGAGCCATTGATTGACGATGTGGTGTACATATTGTACCTGCTAATTTCATTGAGCCCCTGTGTCTTTATTACTTTCATGAAAGACGAATAGGGAACCATCTCGTCGTGGTCATTTTTTACGTATAGTTTCAAAAGGTCGTCAGGTAACCTCCTGTATTGAGGTGCTGCTTGAACGTATACTTTGTAAAAAGTACCAAATCTGATAAAGCCGAGTTCATAGCTACTTCCTATCAAAACTGATAGGTTGTCCATGGCTTTACCGATGGAAACGCCTTTTTGCATCGCCGCTTTGTTGTCAATCTCTAACTCATATTGAGGATAATTGGCTGCGAAAAAGGTGAATAAACCAGTCAATTCTTTACGTTTATTCAGGGCATCCATAAATTCATTGTTCACTTTTTCAAATTCTTTGTAATCACCGGTGTTGGTTTTATCTAAAAGGAGCAATGAAAAACCTCCTGCCGCTCCGTATCCTGGCACGGCTGGTGGCTGGAAGAATTCTATGGTCGCTCCCGAAATATCACGGGTTTTTTCTTCCAACTTCTCAATGATTTCATCTACTGATTGCTCCCGATCTGACCAATTTTTCAGGTTTATCAGACAGGTTCCTGCGTTAGAACCTCTTCCTTCGGTTAGTACTTCATAACCCGCCAGTGCGGAAACAGATTGTATCCCATCCACCTCCTCGGCAATCTCTTGCAGTTCCCGAGCCATATCATTGGTTCTTTCCAGGGTGGAGCCTGGTGGGGTTTGAATAATGGCATAAATCATTCCCTGATCCTCAGCGGGGATAAAGCCTGCAGGAAGGTTATTTGATGTTACCCATATTCCCACACAGAAGGCAACCAACAAGCCGAAAGTGACCATTCTCCGATTCACGATAGTTTTTAGCAGTCCTGTGTATTTTCCGGTAAGCTTTTCGAATCCTCTGTTAAAACTGTTGAGGAATCTATTAAGTGGAGTTTTTTTCTTTGGTTGTCCATGTGTATTCTTCAATAGCATGGCACAAAGAACCGGTGTTAAGGTAAGGGCTACAACCCCTGAAAGGATAATAGAGGTGGTCATGGTAATGGAAAACTGCCTGTAGAATATACCTACTGGTCCTGACATAAATGCAACTGGGATAAATACGGCAGCCATTACCAAGGTGATGGCAATGATAGCACCACTGATTTCATTCAGTACTTTTTTAGTGGCCTTAAATGGGGAAAGGTGTTCCTCCTCCATCTTGGCGTGTACTGCCTCTACTACCACTATCGCATTATCCACTACTATACCAATAGCCAGTACCAATGCAAACAAGGTGATCAGGTTTATGGTAAGTCCAAAAAATTGCATGAAAATAAAGGTGCCAATCAGCGATACAGGAACAGCAAGGGTTGGAATAAGGGTGGAGCGCCAGTCGCCCAGAAAGAGGAATACCACCAATGCCACCAGAACGAAGGCTTCTCCTAATGTATGCACCACTTTTTCAATAGAGGCATCCAGGAAATTGGAAACATCGTAACTGATCTGATAATCCATTCCAGGAGGGAAAGAGCTGGCTTTAATTTCCTCTAATTTAGCTTTTACTTCGTCTATTACCTCGCTGGCATTACTTCCATAAGTCTGCTTCAAGGTGATAGCAGCAGAGGGATGGTTATCCATGTTGGAATAAATATCATAGAATTCACTTCCCAGCTCTACATCTGCCACATCTTTCAAGTGAAGAATTTCACCATCCGAATTGGCCCGAATAATAACATCTTCATATTGGTTGGTTTCATTAAATCTTCCCGGATAGGTCAGAACGTATTCAAGAGATTGAGATTGCTTACCGTCACTTCTACCTAATCTACCTGGGGATCCTATGATGCTTTGTTCCTCCAGGGCCTCCATTACTTCATCTGTTGAGACGTTATAGGCACGCATACGATCTGGTTTCAACCAAATACGCATGGCGTATTGGCGGCTACCAAGGATTTGGGCACTTCCTACCCCATTTAGCCGCAATAGTTCATTTACAATGTTCACATTCGCATAATTGTAAAGAAACTTTTGATCGGCATTAGGGTCCGTACTGTAGAGGTTAACATACATCAACATGTTAGGGACCGTATAGTTCACCACTATCCCTTCACGTTGTACCAGTTCGGGTAGCCTATTGGTCACCTGTTCAATGCGATTTTTCACATTAACGACATTCTGGTTAGGGTCAGTGCCTAAATCAAAAACCACTTGTATGGTGGCCTCTCCAGCACTTGTGGCATCTGAAGTCATGTACTTCATGCCTGGTGTACCGTTAATGGACTTTTCCATCGGAATGAGCACAGATTTCACCAGCACATCAGCACTAGCTCCTGGGTAGGCTACACTAACTACTACCCTTGGAGGTGCAATATCAGGAAACTGCGATATCGGAAGGGTTTTGATGGCCAGTACGCCCATGAGGATAATGATAATGGATAACACTATCGAAAGGACTGGCCTTTGCATGAATTTATTAAACATCTTTTTGCTCTTTAATATTCAAATTATTCCGTGTATAGTTTTAAATGGGAGATGACCCTCTCAGGCTGTTGGTAATTGTAGACTATCTTGTCATGATCTCTTACCTTTCGCAAACCTTCAAGAAGTATCTTCTCATTTTCTGCTAAGCCTTCGCTCACGGCATACAGGTCTTCCATTTCCGCACCTACCGAGATTTCTCTTGAATTCACTAAATTATCTTTATCCACCACAAAGACATACTTTTTGTCCAGGATTTCGAAGGTTGCTTTCTGTGGGATTAGCAGTGCATTTTTAAGGGGCACTCCCATTAGTATATTCCCTGTTTCTCCATGCCTTAATAGTCCTTTTGGGTTTGGAAATGTGGCTCTAAATGCGATGTTCCCTGTTTCATTGTTAAAGTCAGCTTCAATGGTTTCCACCACACCTGGAAATTCGAACTGCTTATTATTGGCCATTAACAAGTTCACATTCATGGAGCTGTCTTTATTTGCCTCATTTTGATAATCGAGGTATTCCGCTTCCGGAACATTATAATAGACCCACATTTTGCTATTGTCGGAAAGTTCGGTAAGCAATTCTCCCTCATCAACCAGGCTTCCTGGTCTTACAAGGAATCGGCCAATGATGCCATCAAAGGGGGCTCTTATCTCTGTAAATTGCAAATGCACTTGAGCTAAAGCCAATTTAGCTTTAGCCTTGTCATACTTGGCTTTAGCCATAGCTAATTCATTTGGTGCTACAATATTGTTATCTGCAAGTGACTTGGTATTTTGGTATTCAATTTCCGCAAAATTGACCTCAGCCTGGGCCTTTTTTTGCTCGGCTTGGTAAAGAATGGGCATGATTTGAAAAAGTAGTTGCCCTTTTTTTACAAATTGTCCTTCGTCTACAAAAAACTTTTGTAAGTAGCCTTTTTCCTGAGTTCTTAATTCAATATGACGTATGGAACGAATTTGACCTACGTAGTCTTTAGTAATGGTAGTGTCCATTCTTACTGGGCTGCTCACCACAAGTTTGGATTCACTTTCTTTTATATCTTCTGCTTTTGATGTACAGCTTGTTTGGTACAATAAGGCACACAAACTCATGAGCATGAAAATTCTCTTCATGATAATTTTGCTTTTTAAAATGATACGATTTTGATGATATTTTTTATGAGGTGCGTATAACCAAAAACACCTGCGTTTCCCTCTTGGCCTAAAGCTTTTTGCCACAGGGTAATAAAAATTATAGAATGGAAGGCCAGGCAATTTCGGATTGCCTGTTTAGGTTTTTAAATCATATTCTGAATACACAGAATCCGATTGTCAGAGACCTAAAAGATGAGAAAAAGGAAGAATACCTGCTGAAACGTAAGCCTTTTTTAATGTGAAGGAAGAAATATGCGAGTAATAAAGCATAGAAAATATCAGCCAGGTAATTACTGCTCTTCAAATATCTTTTTAATGAAATCCATTCATCTTCCTCAATCTCGTTTTCAGTAAGGTCATTTATGCTGATTTCTTTTTCTAGACCCGATAATGAAGAGTTAGTGATAAAAGACTGGTAATCTTGTACAGGCTCATAGCTGACATGTCCAGACCCTTTAATGTTTTTTATAGGGGCATAGCAAATATTATCCTGATCTGTATGAGCATTCAGTGGCCTATAACTGTTCAACAGGAAAATACACAGAAATAGAGAAAGTCTAATGAACAGCCTATAGTTGGTGCGGCAAAACACGGCAAACAAGTTCATGAGCATGAGAATTCTCTTCATGATAATTTTGCATTTGGAATAATACGGTTTTTTTGACGATCTTTTAAGAGGTACCTAGGATACAATACACCAGAGTACTTCTATTATCCTATTCTATTTGAATACCGGGAAAAATTAATAAAATGAATAGTTGAGCAATTGAAATTTGCTGCCCCGGTTTTTAATTCATAGCCTGAATACCTGGAATAGGATATGTCGTCTAAAAGATGAGAAATTAGAAAGATGCTTAAAGAATGGTAAACTTTTCTTAAGGAGATGGAAGAGGTATATAAGGGTTAGGAAGTAAAAAAGAGCAGTAAAATAATGATTGGTGTTTGAATTCTTTTGGAAAGAAATTAATTCATCTTCCCCCTCTTCAATAATAGGAGCTTTTAATTTATTAATGTCTATCTCTTTACCAGTTAGGCCGGACTTAATGGTTAAATCTTGACAATTTTGTGGAATGCCAAAGCTAGTGCCCTCAAACCTTTGATGATTTTTTATTGAAGAATAGCAATTATTATCCTGGACTGAATGAGCATACAGTTCACTATACCCGCTCAAAAGCAGGAAGCACAAGATAAATCTTACTAAAATTATAAACTTTTTCATCAGGATGCAAAAGTATATATAGTTGTTTATACAGGCAAGTAGGTGCATGATATTTTGCACTACTACTCATAATTCTCCAAGTAAAGTTTGTTAAGCCTATCCACTCCTAGCTTTAATGCATTTGTTAGTGCATCCCAGACAAATGGTGAATGGTTAAATAAAAATGACTACCATTTCGGCTATTTTTCGGAAAAGGATGATTTAGGAATTCTTTAGGGTTCCCATTTTCCTTTTTCATCTTTATTGGTGAAGCAGTGCTAAATGGGATTACCATCTTAAAAAGTTCGGCTGACTTTTAAAAAAGACTTTTTAAAACAGCTAGTATCCATTGAAAATTAATCCCTCATTCTCCGTGTAAACCAATCAACTTTCCAATTTAATTATCAAGGCCCGCTATTTGAAAAGACGATTTACAGCCAAATTAACGAAGAGCACCGAAAATTAGTTTATGTGTTTGAAAAGAAAAATAGAAAGCATATCTGAAATTAAGCAGGTATTCTAGTAGTCAGTAAACCAAATTTGAATGGTCTGAAGCACCAATTAGCTGATTTGAACTATGGAAATAATTATTTTTATGCTGTAATAATTAGCTGTTACAAAAGGCAGGTTTTAGATAATACAAATAAAAGGAAGCAGTTGATCTACCTGACTTTAATTTTTGACCCAAATCTGAGAAACGGTAACCCATATGGCTTGAAAAAAATGGATTAAGTACATTAACTTATTGGATATAAGGAGTTTTTTGCTTCAAAATTTCATGAGAGAGGTCTTGGATTAATGCTATGGAATGTGGAATGAGGGAGAATTCATCTTTGGAATAATGCATGAGAAAGTGATAGTTCTAACAAATTACTATATTTGGTAGGCAATTTAATTTGAGTCGTTAGGTGCTATGATAAAATATTTTTTCGAATGAGAATACTTTTCCTATTGTTAATATTATTTTTTTCTGCAGCCTGTCAAAATGCAGAGGAGAAAATGTATATGGTCGAGGTGAGTGAGGAGTACGAAGAGGTCCATGAAATTCCGGCAACAATGCAGGCACCTTTGCTTAATAAAGCAACAGATACCGAACAGATAACAAAAAAGGTAATTAAAACTGGTGGGATCCATTTCCAATCTGAAAATATTGAAGAAGACTACAAAAAAATCCGTGAGCTATTGCCCCAGTATAATTCATATATCGAGAATGAAAATCAATCGAAATCTTCCCAACGAATAAACTATAATCTAACAATTCGAGTCCCGGCAAGCGTTTATGATTCACTGTATTCATCACTTTCAACTCTTCCTTTTCGCTTAGATAGTAAGTATTCGAATATAGAGGATGTCACTGAACGCTACTATGATCTAAAGACTAGGATTAAGAACAAAAAGGAACTTGAAAAGAGATATCTCGAACTACTAAAAAAAGCCTCTTCAATTAAGGATATTCTGGAAATAGAAAAAAATCTGAATCAGGTGAGAATTGATATTGAGCGGTTAGAAGGGCAATTTAGATATTTAAGCAAACAAGTAAATTTTAGCACCATCAACCTATCGTTCTACGAAATCTTACCTTATGTATATGACTCTGCAAAACGTAAGGGTTTTGGAGCAAGAATTCTTAGTGCGTTGGATAAAGGATGGCAAGGTTTCCTTTCATTTCTTATCACATTAACAACCCTGTGGCCCTTTGTAATTTTATTCATTGGGGGAATATATCTTATTCGAAAACTTGGAGTTAGGTGGAAAAGAAAAAAATAAGCTTTTAACAGCATTTATGAACAGGGGAAGTAACGAAGATTTGCTGGTGCCTGGGATGGCTGTTAACTCTAATAGATTTAAAAAAGGGATAGATTCAAGTGAAGATTAGTGCATTCTAGTTTCCACTCAACATTGTAGGATGTTAGTCTGAATTAAATTAAAATGGAAAACATTCCAATAAGGGATATTAAGGAATATCAGAAAGAGCAAAATTTTTCTAATAGCTTTAATATAAGAGATATTCGGCCCTTACTTGGTGGGAAAGATATGATTCAGGAGCTTCACAGACATGATTTCTTTTTTGTTTTAGCTTTGCAAAAAGGAAAGGGAAATCACGAGATAGACTTTATATCCTACGAAGTTTGTGACCATTCTGTTTATTTTCTAAGACCAGGTCAGGTTCATCGGCTCACACTGAAATCCGGAAGTACAGGTTTCCTGATGGCATTTAAGGCTGACATCTTTTATCCTCATGACAAGGTATTCAATGAACGATTACGAAAAGCAAGTAATGTAAATCATTATCCATTGGATGCTACAAGATTTACTACGGTACAGGCCGTATTAGATTTTATCTTTCGGGAATATACCGTCCAACAAGAAGGGTATGAATCCGTCATTATAGCAAATTTAGGTATTATAATTATTGAACTAATTCGGCAGATTAGTGAAAGTCCCTCGAATAGTACCTCTCTTTACAAGCAGGAACGGCTTGAGGAATTTTTAGAACTTCTAGAGAAGCACAGTTCCAAATATAAGCAGGTATCTCAATATGCAGATCTATTGAATCTTTCTCCTTTTCAGCTTAATGCTATCACTAAGACAACCCTAGGTAAAACCAGTTCGGTAATTATCAATGACCATATTATTTTAGAGTCTAAAAGGTACCTTCTGGCAACCTCTAATCAGGTAAATGAAATCGCCTATCAATTGGGTTACGAAGATATTTCCTACTTTATCAGGTTCTTTAAAAAGCAGACCGGATATACACCTGAGGCATTTAGAAATAATTTCAGATAAGTCCCGTTAAACTACATTTTTGTCCTATCCTTCCCATTGCTCCTGGAAATACCTTTGTCCATAAGATACAAATGGTAATCCTTGAAATTTAAAAATTAAACTATTATGAAGGAGTTATGGAATGAAAGGTATAAGAATCAGGAATTCGTTTATGGAAAGGACCCTAATCTATTTTTCAAAGAATGGTTGAAGAAATTTAAGCCTGGATCTATATTGATGCCAGCCGACGGTGAAGGAAGAAATGGGGTGTTTGCCGCAAGAATGGGATGGAAAGTCACATCATTTGACTTAAGTGTAGAAGGGCGAACAAAGGCATTTCAATTGGCTAAAGAAAAGGGTGTTACCCTTGACTATAGGGTTGGAGATTTTGATCAACTTCAATTTGAAAGAGAATCATTTGATGTCGTTGGATTGGTTTTTGCACATTTTTCAGCTGAAAAGAAATCAATATTTCATAAAAAGCTAAATGATTATCTCAAGCCTGGTGGCATTATTATTTTTGAAGCATTTAGTAAAAAGCACCTAAATTATTACAAACTAAATCCGAAAGTTGGAGGCCGAATGGGGAAAGATATGTTGTTTTCTGAAGCAGAAATAATGACAGATTTTGAGAATTATGAAAAAATAAGGCTACAGGAAGAGGAAATTCAATTAAATGAAGGGAAAAATCATATTGGAAGGGGGTCTGTAATTAGATTTGTGGGAAGAAAAGTTGCTAACCAAAATTAACGTCTTTAAACCAGGTGTTAACCAAAACGTAACTATTTATGCAAAAATGACCTCAAAGAGAAAGCATTGATAAAACATTGATTAAGGAAAATTCATATAGACCAAAATATCCTCTAAACCAATTTGTTGATTTCATTTGGATAGGGAAGGCCTCAAACTTAGATTTGGTGGGGAGTCATCATGCTGCACTGTTCACAGAGCTGATTTTTAATTATGGTGATGATTTTCGGGTTTATGGGCAACATATAGATAACTTTATTAATAAAAATGACCATCAAATCTTATCAGGATTAAAAACAGCACCATTTCAAACTAAAATTTCGGGAATTTACGGTAGTGTGGGGTTAATTCTAAAACCTTTCTGTTATGGCCTATTGATAGACAATTTCGGGACCCGTACTATGGATCGCATGTCAGAGATTCTTTATGAGCATCTTTTTGTAAGGGATTGTCCTGATTTTGAAGGGGTAGAGAAACATGTGCTGAAATTATTTAGCAAGTTTGGAGTAGATGTTGACCTGGCTAAATTTGAAAACTATGTTTCATCTAATTTACTGGAGAGGGGCGCACTTCAAAAATTCAATCAATCCATATCCATTTCTCGGAAGAGTTTTATTCAAAAGTTTAAAAAATATTATTTGTTAACCCCAGGCGATTATATAAAGCTTAGGAAAGTAAATACAGCTATTCAATTGCTTCAAAACAAGAAATCTGTCAAACTAATTGATGTCGGCTTAGATGCCGGTTTTTACGACCAGTCTCACTTCATAAAAATATTTAAAAAGTTTTGTGGTTGCACACCGAAAGAATTTGAAAAAATGGATAAGGTAAATTCTGTACAATTTTGATACCTTTCATTTTACCTACTTTGTAGTCTGATTCTTAAAATTTACGGATATGGATAAGAAAAACATGGTATTTATTGCAAGGAGTTTGGATGGTTATATTTCTGACAGGAATGGCGGGCTGGATTGGCTTAATGTTATCCCAAATCCTGAACATGAAGATGCAGGATATGGAAAGTTTATTAAACAAATGGATGCTTTAATAATGGGTCGTAGAACTTTTGAAACAGTATGTGGCTTCGATGGTGATTGGCCTTATCCCAATCCGGTTTTTGTCTTAAGTAAAACCTTAATGGCAATTCCAGAAGAATTTAAAGACAAAGCAGAATTGGTAAAAGGCTCTTTAGGAGAGATACTAGATCAAATCCATCAAAATGGGTATCATAGACTTTATATTGATGGAGGAGCAACCATTCAAAGTTTTCTAAGGGAAGATTTGATTGACGACCTCATTATTACAACAATTCCAGTGTTATTGGGAGGAGGAGCTCCTTTATTTTCCGAACTCCCCAAAGAATTGGAGTTTGAACATGTAGGAACAGAAGTATTTTTAAATGAGCTTGTGCAAAGTCATTACAAAAGAAAAAATTAATTTACAGCTATCAATAGGATGGAATGCAACCCTGATTTTTATTTAAAAATTGCTGCTGTAGGGGAGGTGTAGGGGTATTTTGTATAGGCTAACAGTTGGGGTTTGATTTTATTATCGATAAAGGAACTAAACTTATCGTTCAATTTGCAATTAAAATTGGTGATTGACAGATTATTTGGTTTATTACAAGAGAGCCAATGCCGATTTTTAAATTCAGCCTATTGAAGACACCCACATTCTTGCCATTTCGTTTGCTAAAGAGGAGAAATTGTTAAGTCAATTTCCCAAACTTGGAAAATTTTTTAGGACAATCTACCAAATCGAATACCGTTCTTCTCAAAAGAGGATAAAATATTTTTACGACTTTTCTAAAGAAGAAATCTACCTTCATTTTATCAAACACTTTCCTGAATTTGCACAAAGAGTCCCGCAATATTTGATTGCCGCTTTTTAGGACTAACCCCAGAATATGAAAGTGAAATTAGGAACAAAAAGTGTTCTTAAACCAGTTTAAGTATTTTTTGCAAAGTTGTAAATATTTTTGCTTCAAACTAAAACTTTACAAAAATGGAAAGTAGAATTCAGATTGATGTAGCAGAACCAGAAGCGTATAAAGCTATGTATGCCCTGGAAAATTATTTACAACAAAGCCAATTGAGCCAATCTCATAAGGATCTCTTAAAAATTAGAGCTTCACAAATAAATAGATGTGCCTTTTGCATAGATATGCATACCAAAGAAGCTTTAAAAAATGGTGAGGATGAACAACGTATTTTTTTACTGAATGCCTGGCAGGAATCCGATTTATTTACGGAAGAGGAAAAAATAATATTGCAAGTTACTGAAGAAGTAACCATGATTCATCTCAATGGATTGACTACCCGAACATATCAAAAAGCAATTGAAAAATTTGATCAGCATTATTTTTCGCAGATTATAATGGCAATAACAACTATTAATGCTTGGAACAGAATTGCGATTAGCACAAATAAGCCTATTATGGATTAGTTATGTTTAGGAAAGAATTGGATTCAGCATGGTGATTAGGGATAGGAGGTGAGGAAGTTTAAGAGGAGTTAAATAGCGGTTTAAAAGTGCAGTGGCTTTAAGCCGCTATTTTATTCTGTTGCCCTGCAGTAGAAATGAAGACTTTTAGTTTTGGGCTATAGATTTCCGATTGCATATCCTAAATTTGAAAGGCTATTTAATAAGTCATTAATTAACAGACCGACTTATTTAAAACTAATATTAGCTTTAGGTAAGAAAATGAATGGTTAATAATGTCCGTACAAAAAAGTCTTTTAAACGATTAAAAAATGATGACACTGAGTAATCAATTAAATCTTCGTCTACGTCATCCCGACTATCAGAATTTTTTGGATTTTAATGAAGATGAATCAAAAAGAGTCAGGAATCAATATAACTGTTATTTGGATCAAAAATATGGAATGTCAGCACTTCAGGGACTCGATATCTTCCCTTCGAAAATTAGCAATTCTCCTATTTTAATATTCATACATGGTGGATATT
Source organism: Xanthovirga aplysinae (assembly GCF_009711365.1). Classification (GTDB taxonomy): domain Bacteria; phylum Bacteroidota; class Bacteroidia; order Cytophagales; family Cyclobacteriaceae; genus Xanthovirga; species Xanthovirga aplysinae. Next base: position 14,207 of record NZ_SMMB01001264.1, read on the forward strand.
GGCGCGCCTTAGATAAAAGGAGCTATAGTTTTATAGCAGAGCCTTTTGTGAAGAATAATTTTACGGTCTGTGTAATTAATTATAGACTTATTCCAATGGTAAATATGGAAGACGTCTTAGATGATATTAGGGATGCCATAAGTTTGATTCAAAGAGAAGCCATTCGATACAACGGAAACCCTCAAGCTATTACCCTTTCTGGACATTCTGCAGGTGGTCATTTGGCGTTGATGGCTTATCTAATGGATGAAAATATAAGGTCTAGTATTCAAGCAATTTGTAGTCTTAGTGGAATATTTGATTTAGAACCTATAAAAAACAGCTTCCTTAATGAGGAGTTACATTTGAGTAATAATGATGTAAAATCCTACAGTCCTATAAGGAAAGACCTATCCATTGTAAATTGTCCTACACTATTAAGTGTAGGCTCAGGTGAGACGGATTTTTTTATTGAACAATCAAAATCCTTATTCAATAAAAATCAATCGTTAAATTTCCTTCATTACTATGAATATGAAAAATTGAATCATTATCAAATAGTGCACAAACTTGGACAAGAAAATAATCCTTTAACCCAATTCATTTTAGAAAACGGGAAAAATAAATGAATCAGATTTAATAATAAAGGTGCAGATACTGATAAGGCTAAGAAGCTAGGGAAGAACCTTTGAAAGCAAAGAAATCCCCTTTTAATGTTCTTGTATTTTAATTTGGGAATTAACTTTCAATGGTTAATGTACTAATCATTTATCATAGGGAATTAATTCTGCCAGTTTCCAGTTGTAATCAAAAAAAATCAAAATGGAAATAAGAAAATCAAACTGGGGAGCTGTCAAATACCAGAATGTGGAGTTAGATGGAGTAAAGATTTTTTACCGGGAAGCAGGTGCTTCGAATGCCCCTACTTTACTGCTTTTACATGGATTTCCCACCTCTTCTCATATGTTTCGTGATTTGATCCCTGCCTTAGCAAATGAATACCATATCATTGCTCCTGATTATCCAGGCTTTGGGTATAGCGAACAACCACCAATCAGTGAATTTGATTATTCCTTTGATAATTTTTCGCGGTTGATTGGTCTTTTGTTGGAAAAGCTCAAAATCCAAAAATATAGTTTGTATGTTATGGATTATGGAGCGCCAGTTGGCTACCGATTATTTGCTAAAAATCCTGAAAAGGTGCAAGGTCTGATTATTCAGAATGGGAATGCTTATGAAGAAGGCCTAAAAGAGTTTTGGGACCCTATAAAAGCCTATTGGAAAGACAGAACTCCTGCAAATGCCGAGCCTCTGAAAGAATTTATTTCTCCAAAAGGTGTAAAATGGCAATATACCCATGGTGTAAAAGCTGAATCAAATATTAGTCCAGATAACTGGATTATAGATCGGCACCATTTGGATCGTCCTGAAAATCCAGAGATCCAATTGGCCTTATTTTATGATTACCGAACCAACATCCCCTTATACCCCAATTGGCAAGCTAAATTTCGGGAACATCAACCACCAGCCTTGATTGTTTGGGGAAAAAATGATTACATATTTCCGGCAGAAGGGGCTCATCCTTACAAGCGAGATTTGAGAAATTTGAAATTCCATCTATTGGATACGGGACACTTTGCATTGGAGGAAGAGGGTATACAGATTACAAAGCTTATTCGTGAATTCATGGAGAACAATATTGGAGGAAAGATGAAAAAAGTGGCTTAATAGTAGTATTTATCAAGGTGCTTTAAATGAGATTTTCCTTTGAGTTAAAGTTGTTGTTTAGAAATATAAAGCACAGCGCTAGATTTTAAAATGATATTCTTTTCAGAAAAGTATGTTCCTATCTCTAGTCGAGAAAATGATTAGGACCATTTTAGACTAATAGTTTATAATTTTGTCAATG
>NZ_SMMB01000624.1 GCF_009711365.1 Xanthovirga aplysinae
AAGACTTTGAACACCAAATTTTATAAAGGTTGTACGTATGAAAGCAGATAACCAGTTCCACCTGAAATTTCCGCCCAAAATTCCACTTCAAAAGTTATCTTCACCAATGTTGAGGTTGGAAATACTCCAAAAGAGTCCCCTGTAATATATTCGGCCAAGCTTGAAATGGAAGGGTTATGCCCAACCAACAAAACTTTCTGATGATTTTCAGGAATCAAATTAACCAATTGAAGAAGTTGGGAAGAAGATGCTTCATAAATTTCCTCTTTAATTAAAAAGGTGGCCTTAGAAAGTCCCAAGTTCTCTACTAAAAAGGAAGCAGTATCTCTGCACCTTTTGGCATTACTGGCAAGAATAAAGTCAGGATGAAAATCCATTAGTTGGAGCTTCTTTGCCAATATAGTGAGCTGATTCAGTCCCTCCTGAGAAAGGTCTCTATTCAAATCCTGTTGCTTATAAATTCCCTCTTGGGCAGCGGCATGTCTTAAAAGATATAGTTCTTTTTTTTCCATTTCAAATTGTTAAAGATTGTCAGAAATGACATTTTCATTCATACAGTACATTGATTTTTATTAGGTAAAAATCCATCCGATTTGTTTTTTTTACAAAAATTTAAAGATATTTGACCTCAATTCTCAAAACAAAGTCGAGTTAAAATGACCAAAAACCTAGTCATCGTTGAGTCGCCAGCCAAAGCAAAGACCATAGAGGGTTACCTCGGAAAAGACTTTAAAGTAGCCTCCAGTTATGGTCATGTGCGTGATTTACCTAAAGGCGATAAAGCCATAGATATAGAACATAATTTTAAACCCACCTACGAGATCTCAAAAGATAAAGCGGAGGTTATCAGGGAACTAAAAAAACTTAGTAAAGAAGCAGAGAACATCTACTTAGCGAGTGATGATGACCGTGAGGGAGAAGCGATCTCCTGGCACCTCAAAGAGACACTCAAGCTCAAAGATGAAAAAACCAAACGCATTGTTTTTCATGAAATCACAAAGAATGCCATCCTCAATGCCTTAAGTACTCCAAGAACGATTGATTTTGATTTGGTCAATGCCCAACAAGCAAGGCGAATATTAGATCGTTTGGTAGGTTTTGAACTTTCTCCTATTCTTTGGAAAAAAATTAAAACTGGCCTTTCAGCCGGAAGAGTTCAATCGGTAGCAGTGCGATTAGTTGTAGACCAAGAGCGTTCTATTGACAAATTCCAGGCAAGCTCCTCATACAAAGTCAATGCACTTTTTGACCTTGAAAGAAATCGCCAACTTTTGGCCGAATTAAACAAAAGGTTTTCGACAGAGCAGGAGGCCCAAGATTTTCTGCAAAGCTGTGTGAATGCCAATTATTCAATTAGCAACCTGGAAACCAAACCTGCTAAAAAATCTCCTGCTCCACCTTTTACTACTTCCACTCTTCAACAAGAAGCGGGGCGAAAACTTGGATTTTCAGTTTCTCAAACCATGGCATTAGCCCAACGGCTTTATGAAGCAGGAAAGATTTCCTATATGAGGACAGATTCTGTCAATTTATCCGACGAGGCTTTAAAAAGCGCTAGTCGTGAAATTACATCAGAATACGGCAATGAATTTGTTGAGACCAGAAAGTTCAAAACCAAATCTGATAGTGCTCAGGAAGCACACGAAGCTATTCGTCCAACGGATTTTTCGGCACGTACCGGAAGCGCTGACCGTCAAGAGCAACGCCTTTATGAACTAATTTGGAAAAGAGCCATTGCCTCCCAAATGGCCGATGCTAAATTGGAAAAAACAACGGCTGTAATTGCTATTGAAGGCCAAACGCCAATAGACTACACCTTCCAAGCCAAAGGTGAAGTTGTAAAATTTGAAGGATTTTTAAAGGTTTATATTGAATCTACGGATGAGGAAGAAAATGGAACGGAAAACCAAAAAATGTTACCTCCTCTTCAGGTAGGACAAAAGCTGGATTTAAATCACATTAAAGCGCGTCAACTGTTTAGCCGACCTCCTGCTCGATTCACTGAAGCCAGTCTGGTAAAAAAACTAGAAGAAATGGGAATCGGCCGACCTTCTACCTATGCGCCTACCATTTCCACTATCCAAAAAAGAGGATATATTCTTAAAGAATCCAGAGAGGGAATAGAGCGTCAGTATCTGGAGTTGATTTTGGAGAATAACCAAATTACCAACAGCAAAAAAACGGAAATTACTGGGGCAGAAAAGAACAAACTTTTTCCAACCAATATAGCCATGGTGGTAAGTGATTTCCTAGTAGATCATTTTCCTAACGTAACTGATTACTCATTTACGGCCAGAGTGGAAAAAGAATTCGATGAAATTGCCCGGGGCCAAAAGGAATGGAGTCAGATGATCAGCGATTTCTATGGAAACTTCCATCCAAGAGTAGAAAAAACTGAACAAATTGAACGTTCCGAGGTGGGTTCCTCTAGGGAACTAGGAACTGATCCAAAAACTGGAAAAAAAGTAATTGCTAGATTGGGACGATTTGGACCTATTGTCCAACTAGGTGAAGCAAACGAAGAAAGTGAAGAAAAGCCACAATATGCCAGTTTACGTAAAGGCCAATTCATAGAAAGTATCACTTTAGAAGATGCTCTGGAATTGTTTAAACTCCCAAGGGAGGTTGGTAGTTACGAAGAAAAGCCTATGGTAGCTGCCATTGGTCGTTTTGGTCCATACATTCGTCACGAAGGAAAATTCTACTCATTGGGGAAAGATTACGATCCTCATACGGTAACTAGTGAAGAAGCCATACAAGTGATTGAGGCCAAAAGAAAGGCTGACGCCGAAAAATTTATTAAATCATTTGAAGAAAACCCTGATGTACAGATATTGAATG
>NZ_SMMB01001248.1 GCF_009711365.1 Xanthovirga aplysinae
TAAGGAAACTCTTTTCCTATGGGAAAATCAATCATTTTTATTTTTAATTAGGTGAATCAAAATTGCCTGCATTTCTTTCAGATATGGATTAGCTAGCAGCTCTTCATTATTTAAACGGCTCAGTAAAGATTCAATGTGTTTCATCGGCTTTCCAGAATTGAAAAAGGTGGACGTTTCCAAAAATCTGGCAATTTGATGATGGGTGTGTTTTGAAGAAATGATCCCTGCCTCTTTTAAAGAAAGGAAAAATGCCGCCAGGTCATTCCTACTCATTTCAAAGGTAAGTGGCTTAATTTGGGGCTCTTTTTTTTCCTTGGATTCATTGGGTGAATTCACTTTGGAAAGCTGTTTTAATTCCTTTTTTATCAATTTAAGAACGTGAAAAATAGCTGGTTTTTGTCCTTCATAATGATGGTAAGGTTTGAAACTACTGGCTGCCAATTGATGGACCTGATACTCCTTCTGTAACTTTTTCAGGTAAAACCTCTTTTCTTGGTTCTCCATAGTTTCCATTTTTTCTTCCTGAAAAGCGTCAAAATACTTTAAAATGAAAGCAGGTGAGAAATTGGATTTGACCAGGTAGGGAAGCAGTTTCTCCTCCAAGGGTTTAAGGTTATTTTTAAATACTCTTTTTGAACTGAGATAAGTTTCAATCCCATTGGATAATTCATAAAAGACCGTAATGTGGAGGTGCTCATGTTCACTAAGCGGCTTGTGCGCTAATTCCAGGAATTGCTCTACCGGAAATTGGACAAGCTTTTGAAGTGGAAGTGAAACAACCTTGACTTTGATAAGGTCCAACAGATCTTTTTTTGACTGCACTTCCTCTTGAGAGTAAAAAATTTTACAGTTTCCTTCTACTCGAGTTCTATTGGCTAACAAGTCGGGATCTGTAGCTGCAAAAGAGAGAGATAGTTTTTGGGAAAGACTGCACAAGGTCTCCTGAAAAACACTGTAAAGTAAAAAGGTCTCAATTTCTGCCTCAGTCCTTTTGTTTTTTTCCTGGTATTGTACCTGCTTTATCCGCGCTTCCCTAAGAAGGTGGTCCAGTTGTTTTAATTGTACGCTTAAAAAGTCAGAGGCCCTGCTGCAGGAGGTTTGAGCAGTATATCCTTTAAAAATTCTTCTGTAAGCCCTGTGTCTTTCTTTGTTGAGCAGCAACTCAACAAAAGTTTTCCTGTAATCGGAAGGTGACAGATTGGCTAAATCCAGTCGGAAATAGGATATTTCAGCCAGAAGTTCTTTTTTATTTTCAAGGTATTGAAGGCTGATAGACTTTAAATTTTTGGGATGATTGCCTCTCTCCTTCCAAACTAACTGCTTAACGGTTTCGGATAAGTTAGCGAAGAGCTTTTCATTTTGTAGGGGCTGGGTAATAAAAGTGGATTTTAAATTTAGTTTTTGCCTGGAACAACTTTCCCATTCTTTTACTTTTTTGATAACCCATTGATTATTTTTTTGGAGGTGAAGTTTGATACGGAACAATAGGTAATTTTCAGCTTCCAGCATCCGAATTTTTTCATACAGACAAGAGGTAGTGTATTTTTTCTCAAATATCTTTTCTCTTAGTAGTTCATCAAAAAGAGATAATATATAGGTCATACACTCCTTTGGTTTTAATTCCCACTATTTACTCATTATTTTCAGAAATATTTTAGATCAAAAACGATAAAATAATATCAAATATTATTCAATAAGTACTTTTGAAAATGAAAAAAATACAAATTAAAAATATTAGCATATTATAAAAAAAACCTCTAAATAAAATTTTTAAAATCTTTATCTTGCTCTTCCTTCTTGATTAACCTTTCCCTTAGCAGGCTCATATCTTCGCTAATCTTACTTTGAACGACCTTTGCATATATCTGTGTGGTTTTTATATCACTGTGTCCTAACATGGCACTTACACTTTCAATAGAGACCCCATTGGTAAGGGTAATGGTAGTAGCAAATGTATGCCTTGCCATGTGAAAGGTAAGGGTCTTTTTGATTTCGCATAGATCTGCAATTTCCTTGAGGTAAGCATTTAACTTTTGGTTACTCAGAACGGGTAGTAATTTCCCTGTGCCATCAACCTCTGGATGTGTGGCATATTTTTCCAGAAGCTTTTCGGCTTTTGGTAATAGAGGAACGTTATAGGGTGTTCCTGTTTTTACTCTTTGACTAGATAACCATTTGCTGTTGTCTATTCCTGTAACCAGATAATCTTTGGTAATACTTTTCAAATCAATATAGGAAAGACCGGTGTAGCAGGAAAAGAGGAAAAGGTCCAGCACCAATTGTAGGCGATAAACAGAAAAGGTTTTTTCCTCCAATACCTTCAACTCCTCTTCTGTCAAAAATTCCCTGGTGGTTTTTTCTTTTCTGGCTTTGAATTTGGCAAAAGGGTCCTTGTCTACCCATTCATTGTCTACGGCCATTTTGGTGATTTTCCTGACTCTTTCAATATGCTTTAGTGCTGCATTATGAGCATTGCGTTTATCCGACTTAAGCCAGTATTCAAAATCGGCAATAAATTGATAGGTTAACTTCTTAAGGGGTATGTCTTCGACTTTATAGAAGTTGTCTATAAATTCTCTTAAATGGCTCAGGCTGGTTTTGTACTTACGGTAGGTTCCTTCGGTGTAAGTGGTGCCAACCTGGGCTTTCACTCTTTGGGTGTAATCTTCCATCAATGTGACGATGGAATGTTGCCGTACAGCCTTGCCCAAATAAATATCTCGGATCAACTTTGGGGAAACTACATCTCCCCTATCGATCAAACGATGGTAAATCTCTCCTAATTTGTAGTTGATCTTATCTAAACGGGCATTGATGGTACGAGCTTCTTCAGAATACCCCCCTGCCCTTGCTTTTTTAGCATCCCACTTCTCAGGAGGAAGGGAACAATGTGTGGACAACTCCGCTCTTTTCCCATTAATGGTAATGCGCGCATAAATGGGAGCAAACCCTCTTTTATTGGTTTTGTATTTGTAATGCCAAAATAGAACGTTGAAGGTATTCTCCATCTACTTAGGGGTTAAATGAGAAAATGGTGACCGAATGCCTCACTTTGCTCAATAATCTACTAAGTATAAAACAGGAAAACAAGGATTTATGTTGTGTAAAGAAAGATTAAGAGCTCAAAAATGGTGACCGAATGGAGAGACATGGTGACCGAATTGGTGACCTATTTAGTGGGATTTATTGAACGGTTTAGGGGTTTTCCAAAAACAAAAAACCGCCTTTAGAAGCTCTAAAGACGGTTTTGTAGTTATTTACTTTATTTGCTGTGAACTCGGAGGGAGTCGAACCCCCAACCTCCTGGGCCGTAACCAGGTGCTCTATCCAGTTAAGCTACGAGTCCATTAAAAGTTATTCGGGATTCCTCTCTCATTCCTTTAATGTGGGACAAAGGTAGATAAATATTCTTTAAACAAAAACGTCTCCAGCAAAGTTTTTTTTAAAAATTCACCTTTAAAATCGGCCCTGGGAAGCTTAAATCATATAATCCACAGACTATGAATAAGTTAATAACTTCTCTGTTTTTACTCTTTTTTTTAGCGTCATTGACGGTTTTTGCTAATGATAATAATAACAAAGAGGAAGAGGGCAAAAAGGATAAAAAAGGGCTTAAGCGGAAGTATGAACAACCCGATATTCCAGGAATTATTTACTTCTCTTTAGGTCTTAATTCATTAAATAATCGTCCTCAAGTGTTTAAATTGAATGGTTGGGGGTCCCGAACTTTCGAAGTCTATTACTTTTATAACATCCCTTTGGGAAGGTCATTTTTAGCGCTGAGACCAGGGATTGGGTTATCCATGAATAAATTTAGTTTTAAACGCCTCGCCGGAAGAAGAGATGCCTTTACACTCGTAGATTCTACCCGAACTATTACTCTAATTGAAAAACTTACTAGGCTTGATCAATTTCAATTTCTTACACGAGTTTTTAAAAGTCAATTTGAACTGGATTTTATCGACATCCCCTTTTTCCTGTATTTTTGGAGTGAGAATGAATTAAAACGAAAGGGCTTTTTTGTAGCCATTGGTGCTCGACTAGGCCTTCGCTTCGATTCTAAGACTAAAGTTAAATTTCGACAAGATGCCAAAGTAAAAATAAATAAACGGAAAGGGAAGTTCACCTTTAATAATACACGGGTCAGTATTGGTGCCCGAGCAGGATGGAAAAATTTTAGTGCCTTCTGGTGGTGGACTACAAGTCGTATTTTTGTAAGAGGACAAGATCCACAACAAATTATTCCCGTAACAGATCAACTACAGTTTGTAGGTGCTGACAGGATGAATTATATGACCTTTGGATTTAGTGTTTCCTTCTTATAAATATCCAAAAACAAAAAAATCAAGGAAGGAACCCTTCATAGGAGCGCAAAATTTCCAGTTCCACCTCCACTAAAACATGGGGTTGCAATAATTCGGATTTCCTCCCACTGTTTTATTATTAAGTATCCTTATCGGTCCACCTCTCCCATTACAAAATCAATTGAACCGACAATGGCAATCAGGTCGGCAATCATTACACCTTTTGAAATCTCGGGAAGAACAGAAAGGTTACTAAAACAACAAGATCTCGCTTTGCAACGAAAAGGTATATCACTTCTTCCATCAGCACGAAAAAAGAAACCCAGCTCCCCTTTGGGATTTTCGGCTCGCACATAAAGATCCTGCTTTTTGGGTCGAATTTTTTTAGGTACATGAGCCTGGGGATCAAAATCCCTTGTTCGTTTGAGGTCCGATTGAAGCCGCTCCAGACATTGTTCAATTATCCGGATAGATTCGTCACATTCTTTTACCCGAACATAATTTCTGTCCCAACAATCTCCTACTGTACCCATTTCACCTCTGCCAATAGGAATGTCAAATTCCAGTTCAGGATAAACGGAATAGGCATCCACACGACGTAGGTCATACTTTAAACCAGAAGCCCTTAAGATGGGCCCTGAAACGCCATAATTTATTGCCAAATCCATGGGCAAAACACCAATATTAGCAGTACGCTCCACAAAAATTTTGTTTTCAATGATTAGTCGGTAGAGCTCATCCAATTTTGGTTTTAAATAATCAATAAATTCCTTGCATCGTTCTTCAAAGCCAACAGGAAGGTCGTAAAATAAACCTCCCACCCAGATATAATTATACAGCATTCGAGCACCACAAGTCCATTCCAACAAACGGAGAATATGTTCCCTGTCGCGCATCAACCATAAAAAAGGAGTATAGGCCCCTATATCCATTCCATAAGTACCTATGGCTAAAAAGTGGGAAGCCAGACGATTCAACTCTGCAACCAACACTCGGATAAACTCTACCCGAGGGGAAATATCCTTTTCAATCCCCAACATCCTTTCCACTCCCATTACATAGGCATGCTCTGAATTCATTGCTGCTAAATAATCCATTCGATCAACAAAGGGGATCGTTTGATTATAGGGCATAGATTCAGCATGTTTCTCAAAGCAACGGTGTAAAAACCCCAAGTGCGGAACCACATCTTTTACAATTTCTCCATCGGTAATAACTTCTAATCTCATTACTCCATGAGTAGAAGGGTGCTGGGGACCTACACTGAGAATCATTTCATCCGACTTTATCTCTTCCTCAGTATATTTATTAGGTTCAGATTTTAACAGATGGTCTTTATGATATTGGTATTGAGGCATTTTTTAAATGAATAATTAATATTGAAGAACGAGGTATGAAGAGTTAAGTAGAGGAATAACCTATGAGTTATTACTTTTTATTTAACTAATATTCTACTTTTATTCCATGGTAGGTTTCCAAATCCTGATAATCTTTTCTCAAAGGATTACCTTTCCAATCTGCCGGAAGTAAAATTCTCCTAAGATCAGGATGGTTTTTAAAAGCAATACCCACCAAATCGAAAGCCTCTCGTTCATGCCAATCTGCTGTTCTCCATATATGGCTAACAGAAGGCACCTCAGGTAGGGCCTTTCCTTCCTCATTCCGGGGAACAACCACTTTTAACATTAAATGATGATCGAAAGGAATAGAGTACAGATTATAAACCACTTCCATGGTATTTATTTGTGGACCATTGTCAATAGCGGTGAGACATGAAAGAAAATCAAAATAAGTAGCTTCATGCTCATACAGAAAACGACAAATTTTCGCCACCTGGTCAACAGGTACAAATAATGATTCTGGCGAAGAGGTTAAATCCTTTTCGAGAATTACTTCTTCACCAAATTCAGATGATATTAATTCAACAATTTCTTCAAAGGTCATGGTAAAGGGTACTTTCAGGCATTCAGTTTTTTATTTAGTTTCAACAAAGCTTCTGGAGCCATCAAGCTTTCATTCCTGATTTTTTCCTGTAGTTTCAGGATTCCCCCTATAAGGGCTTCAGGTCTTGGCGGACAACCCGGCACATAAACATCTACAGGGATTACTCGATCAACACCTTTCACCACATGATATCCATGCTCCCAATAAGGCCCTCCACAATTGGAGCAAGACCCCATAGAGATCACATAACGAGGTTCGGCCATTTGCTCATATAACCGTCGAACTCTGTCAGCCATTTTAAAAGTAACTGTGCCCGCCACGATCATCACATCAGATTGACGAGGCGATGGACGGGGAATCACCCCAAAACGGTCCATATCGTAGTTAGAGGCATAACCAGACATCATTTCAATAGCACAACAAGCAATTCCAAAGCCCACAGGCCACAATGAAGATAGTCGTGCCCAATTTATCAGGTCATCTACCTTGGTGACAATCACCCCTCCGGATCCAAATTGTTGATCTAATAAGCCCATTGAAAAATTGACAATTTAAAATTCACAAAAGATGCTACTGAATTATTCCCAGAATTCTCTTTCTTCAGAAAAAGATTGCCTTAAGCGGCCTTCAGAACTCCATTAAACCATTTTCACCCTTTTTGATGAAGAAAGAGTCATATGGGAGTTCTATAGGATAAACGAACATCATCTAATGATCATTTTGATTTAGATTATAAAGCACAAATGAAAATCAAACCCATTTAGAAACCTTCCTTAATTTTCCGTTTCTTTTGATTTCCCTTTTTTAACTGAGTGAGTGCGGGCATTGATATGTTTATAGGCCGATTGTGGAATTGCTGATTCAAAGGAAGGAACTACCGCCTTAGGTTTTTCCCAATCCAGATCTCCCTTAACCCAAGCATAGGCTAATCCCAAAGCTAAAATTCCTATAAACAGAAACATTTCAAATATCGTGAACCATCCCCACATTCCATGTGTCTGTTCAATTAATACCTTTTGTCCAAAAACTGTGGCCCAGGGAAATAAAAAGACAAGTTCAACATCAAAAAGCACAAAAATAACCGCTATGATATAAAATCGAATATTAAATCTCCCCCATGCTGTCCCCACAGGTTCATCTCCACATTCATAGGTGGTTAACTTCTCTTCATTGGGACGATTTGGCCTAATAAGCCAGGCGGTGATCAAACCACCCATCAAAAAAAAGATACCTCCTATAATAAAAAGAAGTATTTCCCCGAATTCTGATATTTGCGTTCCAGCCATAAATTTCACTCTAAAAGCCAAAGATAAATAATGAAGAGTTAAGAGTGAAGAGTTTAGGGTGAAGAGTTGAGTTATGATTAGTGGTTGGATTACAAAATAAGGGAGGAATAAAACCCTGTCGCCTCTAATATTTGCATCTATATATCCAAGGACCAAAGAATTAACCTAATTATCATTTTACCCTAAGAATCATTGTTCAAAAAGGGATCAAACCATCACCACAATAAGTTTTAATCAAGGTTTATTAAGAGCATGGTTAAAAGCTCAAAAAATTAATATTTATCAAAAATTGAGTGGATCAAAGTAGCGGAAATAGCCATTCATTTTTACTCGAGCACGCATTTCTTCTACCTGTTTGATAAGTGGAATTGCTTTTTTCAGATGGTTTATAACAAGTAGTTGCCTATCATTTTCATTATCAGTGCTCAAGATCTTATATTCCTGACTACGATTCATCCCCACCTTATGGGCCAAATTATAGGCGTTCAGCCCTTCATTGATCTGCACATCTTTCACCATATTCAATGTCATAAAAAGCTCCCTCACCAATTGCAACATCTCCTCCTTCACCTCCTCTTCTTCATTATCAATATCTTCCAAATATAAAACTTCTCCAACCGCATATTTCTTTCCCGGAGCTGGGTTTTCGTAATTCTCTATTTTAAACACTTTTTCTCCTCGAACACTAATGTCCATACATCCGTCGTCATAGATTTTTTTTACACCCAAAATTTCTACTTCGGTCCCATATTCAATGGATTTTTTTATATAAGACGGTATGCCGAAATTTGTATTTAATGCCAGGCAATCATTGACCAAATCCTTGTAACGGGGTTCAAAAATGTGAAGGTTTAACTTCTCACCTGGAAATAAAACAATTTGCAACGGCAATAATGGTAACTCACCTCCCATATACATCATACATGATACAGGTTGATAAAGTTCTATACAAAAAAGGGTTTTCTAATGACCTTAATTTCTGCTTTACATTTAAAAAATTTACTCTTTAAAATTACCTGTTCTAAAAATTGATTAAAAGTTTATACTTTTACCCATTAACGAGAAACCTAAATCTATATAAATTACATTTCAACCACCTTAGGTAAAATCCTATTTAGAAAACTAACCATTAACTCTGATGCCGAATATGGAATTAAAACAATTGCATTAACAGGTGAAGGAACGATAATTAGTGGTTTGAAAGATGGTTTTGATGATCTGGATTTGAGGCTTTATCCAAACCCAGCCAAACAGGAATTGAACGTCCAATTGAAGGAAAAGACGATTAAGGAACTCAAAGTTTTTGACCTGAATGGTGAACTACTACAGAAAATGATACAATCCAATAAGGCGGAATTAAACTTAAAAGGCTTTGCTAACGGTTTTTATTCAATTAGAATAGAGACGGGAAATGAAGTTATTGTGAGAAAGATTGTAATCAGCAATTAGAGCTTCTCTATAAAAAAAAGCCCAAATTATTGGGCTTTTTTTATCTTAATTGAGAGTATGAATTACATGTTATTCACAATCTCCTGACCAAATTCAGAACACTTCAAAAGAGTAGCTCCTTCCATTAGTCTTTCAAAATCATAAGTAACCTTCTTTTGTTTAATAGATTCTTCCAACCCTTTGTACACCAAATTAGCAGCTTCCTGCCATCCTAGGTGCTCCAACATCAATGCACCTGAAAGGATTACTGAACCAGGGTTTACTTTATCTTGTCCTGCGTATTTAGGAGCAGTACCATGAGTAGCCTCGAAAATAGCATGTCCGGTAGCATAGTTTATGTTTGCACCAGGGGCAATACCAATACCTCCCACAATAGCTGCCAAGGCATCAGAAACGTAGTCACCATTTAGGTTAAGGGTAGCAATCACAGAATATTCTGCTGGTCTCAACAAAATTTGCTGTAAAAAGGCATCAGCAATGGAATCTTTGATCAAAATCTTTCCCGCCTTCAAAGCCTCATCCTGTGCAGCATCGGCAGCAGCTTTTCCTGATTCTTCAGCAATACGATCATATTGAGCCCAGGTAAACACTTTGTCTCCAAATTCTCTTTCTGCTAAAGCATATCCCCAGTTTTTGAATGCACCTTCGGTAAACTTCATGATATTTCCTTTGTGCACTAAAGTTACAGAAGGCTTATTATGCTCAATGGCATAATTTATAGCACCTCTAACCAAACGCTCAGTACCTTCGATAGAAACCGGTTTAATACCAATAGAAGAAGTTTCTGGGAAGCGAATTTTAGAAACACCCATTTCGTTTTTCAAAAAGGCCTTTACTTTGTCTGCCTCTGGTGTTCCAGCCATGTATTCAATTCCTGCGTAGATATCCTCAGTATTTTCCCTGAAGATCACCATATCAGTCTTAGAAGGATCTTTTACAGGAGAAGGCACTCCTTCAAACCACCTCACAGGTCTAACACAAGCATAAAGGTCTAATTCTTGTCGTAGGGCTACATTCAAAGAACGAATTCCTCCTCCTACAGGAGTAGTCAACGGTCCTTTAATTCCCACCAGGTATTCATTAAAAATATCGAGTGTTTCTTTTGGTAACCATTCTCCTGTTTTATTGAAGGCTTTCTCACCAGCAAGCACTTCCTTCCAAACAATTTTTTTATTGCCATTGTAAGCCTTTTCTACAGCAGCATCCAATACCTGCTTTGCAGCCGGCCAAATATCTACTCCAGTACCATCTCCTTCAATAAATGGAATCGTTGGATTATCAGGAACAATCAGCTTGCCGTCCTGAATTGTAATCTTTTGTTCGCTCATAACTGATATTAAAAATTTACGTAAATTTTCACAAAATTTAAGTTGGACAAAAATAGGTTATTTACCAACCGGAATAAATAGATTTAACCAAGAATATTTAGAATTTGATCACGATAAAGTTCTAAAGAGTTTAAGGCCAAAATGATATAGTGAGGGCTTGGTTCTTAATTCCCAATTCTTAATAGCTTTCTTTTTCATTTGGGAAGTCCTTATTCTTGACATCCTCAATAAAGGCAGAAACGGCTTGGGTAATCACTGCATTCAAATCTGCATAACTTCTTAAGAAACGAGGTTTAAATTCATGTGTAATTCCCAGCATGTCATGCACTACCAGCACCTGCCCATCTACCTCAGGGCCAGCCCCAATTCCAATAATTGGTATGGAAACTTCTCGTGCCACTCTCCCTGCTAATTCCGCAGGTATCTTTTCTAGTACAATTCCAAAACATCCAGCTTCTTCCAACAATTTTGCATCCTCAATTAGTTTTTGGGCCTCCTCTTCCTCCTTTGCCCTAACGGTATAGGTTCCAAATTTATAAATAGATTGAGGAGTAAGACCTAAATGGCCCAGCACAGGGATACCAGCGGTAAGGATTCGGCGAACGGATTCAATGATCTCACTTCCTCCTTCTACTTTTACTCCATGAGCACCCGCTTCCTTCATAATTCGGATAGCAGAACGCAAAGCCTCAGAAGAATTTCCCTGATAGGAACCAAATGGGATATCGACCACAACAAAAGCCCTTTTAACGGCCTTGATTACAGAGGAAGCATGGTAAATCATTTGATCCAAGGTAATGGGAAGGGTAGTTTCATTTCCTGCCATCACATTGGAAGCAGAGTCCCCAACTAGTAACACATCAATTCCTGCATTATCCAATATGCGTGCCATGGAATAATCATAAGCAGTTAGCATGGAAATTTTCTCCCCACGCTCCTTCATTGCCTGTAATTGATGAGTGGTTACTCTTTTTATATTAGATTGATGAATGGACATAATTTTAATGATTTAATGATCCCTAAATTAGAAAAAATATTGGCCACTATTCTGATCGTGAGGTCAACATTTCAAAACCGAGATAAATAACCAAATGGATAACCAAGGGGAGCCCTCAATTTTCTCATAAGGAAATCTTGATTTCTCTCTGATTCTTTTTCTTTGACCATTTTTAGCACGGAAACCAAATCAGAAGTGCCAAGGTTAAAAGCCAATGCAATTAAAAGAAAAGGTTGGGAAGCACAAAAATTTCAGGCTTTAAACTTATTTCATGTTCTGGTTAACTTAAAAAAGAGGCTAAGCAATTTTCTTTTCAAAAAATCACCTAGCCTCCTTTAAAGTTTAGTCAACTATTGACCTTAAATAATTTCAAAAGTTGTTTCTGCAACAGAATTTCCGTTAATAAATTTCAAAGTGTAAGTACCCTTTTGGGCGTATTCCCTCTCTCCTACTTCTTTTCTTCTACTTCCTTTGCCTTTATAAGATGCCTTTTTAACATCCCAAGAAAGTTGATGAAAACCTTTAGAGCCATCTGCAATTAAATCTCTTACTAAAGCTCCTTCCTGATTATAAATTTCAACTTTAATAGTTTGTGAATTTTGTCCAATATAATACAAGAAGTCAACTTTGGGCTCTTTTGCTTCTATAAAAGCGAATCGCTGTACACCCCATCTTTTGGAAAATTTCAAGCTTTCTGTTGGAAATGCAATTACAGCTTCATTTTCCTTACCTTTCATTTCCTGAAGAGGCTTTACATCCATCACATAAACACTCCTGCCATGAGTACCAATAACCAACTCATTCTCTCTTGGATGCACTACCATATCGTAAGAGGCAACATTTGGAATGTTGTACACAAAATTCCAGTTACTACCACCATTTAGACTAATGTAAGTTCCATGTTCCCTACCCACATATAATAAATCAGGGTTTACAGCATCTTGTAATACTATATTTACTGGCTCAGCAGGAAGGTTTCCTTTTAAAGAAGTCCAGGTGTTTCCAAAATCCGTACTTTTATAGACATAGGTAGTAAAATCATCCTTGGTATACCCACTTAAAGAGACAAAAACAGTTCCTTCCTCATGAGGAGAAGCCTGAATTTTGGTTACCCACAGTCCTTCCGGTAATCCGTTATTGATCAATTCCCAAGTATTTCCCCCATCTTTGCTTCGTTGAATATTCCCATCATCGGTTCCCACATAAAGTAAACCGAACTTAAGAGGAGATTCCGAAATGGAGGTAATCGTAGAAAAAGGAACATTTCCCTGAGGAAGATCTTTGGTTAGGTCACCGCTAATCGCCTCCCAATTATCTCCCTGATCCATACTCCTGTACAATTTTTGAGAGGCAGTATAAATAATATCAGCATTGTGAGGGCTCATCACCACTGGGGTACGCCAATTGTATCGCAAGGCAGGCTCTCCTAACTCCCGAACAGGGGTAATGTATTTATCTTCTCCAGTTCGAAAATTCCTTCTATAATAGTTTCCAAATTGAAATCCCGTATAAACGACCTTACTATCCCGAGGATCAAGGACCACAAACATTCCATCTCCTCCCATAATCTCTTTCCAGTTTTCTGTCTCATTTGGAATAGATTTAGAAGACCCATAGAGTGTCCCATTATCTTGCATTCCCCCGTAGATATTGTAAGGTTCTTCCATGTCAACAGCAACCGAATAAAACTGCCCTACAGTCATATTATTAATATGACGGAAGGAAGCTGCCCCATCATAACTCTCATACAAACCACCATCATTTCCTAGTAATATATGATGGCTATCGTTAGGATCAATCCACATGGACTGCTGATCAGCATGTACTTTTTCTCCCACTTGTTTGAAAGTTTTACCCCCATCAGTAGATTTTACTAAGGGCACTCCTAAAACATACAATTCATCTGAATTATCAGGGGACACTCGCACCTCACCGAAATAATAACCATAGGTATAATATATACCATCCATACTTTGTTCATTGACCTTATACCAGCTTTCTCCGGAATTATCAGAACGATATAATTCCGCACCCTTCACTGTAGTCTCCATCATGGCAGTCACAGCATCCCCTAGATAATCAGCCAATGCGGAAGGCAGATATTTTTCATCAGAAACATCCTTCTTAATACTTTCAGGCGTATATTTCTTCGGAAAACCATTTTCTTCCAAAAACTCTTTTAGAGCGACATTGTCAATTTCCTGAAAGTCAGCAACAGACATATCAACAAAATCCCTGGCCTGTAACTTTCCTTTTTCGGTTTTATCTTTTTCCTTTTGCTCTTCGCTTTGATTATCTACTAAAGCATATAATACATTAGTTTCTGAAGGAGAAATAGCTAAACCTATTCTTCCCATACCTTTACCTTCAGGGAGCCCAGCAGCCATCTTTTGCCAGTTTTCTCCACCATCGTCGGAACGATAAACAGCAGAACCTTCTCCATTTCCCACGAAATCAAAAGCTTGCCTACTTCTTTCCCAGGTTGCAGCCCACAATTGATCAGGATTTTCAGGATTAATCACTAAATCAATAACCCCCGTGCTGTCATTGACGAAAAGGGTTTTATCCCATGTCTTTCCTCCATCTGTGGTTTTATAAACACCCCTTTGAGGATTTGCCGAATATAAAGCCCCCAAAGACGCCACCCATACTGTATTAGGTTGTTTTGGATGGACGATAATCCTACCGGTGTGCTGAATGTTATCTAGTCCCAATTGCTTCCAATTTTGACCTCCATCATCACTTTTATATATACCAGAACCTGCATAACTTGATCGGCTACTGTTATTTTCACCAGTCCCTACATAAATTATCTTTTCATCTGATGGAGCCAGGGCAATATCCCCAATTGTCAATGTTCCCTGATTATCAAAAATCGGTTCAAAGGAGTTTCCTTTATTTTCAGTCTTAAATAGTCCTCCCGAAGCATATGCCACATAAAAAAACTTTGTATTGGAAGGGTTCACTGCCAAATCTACAATACGAGCACCCTGCACAATGGGACCTACACTTCTCACAGGATAATCAATAAACGGAGAGGTATTTCGAAGTTCCTGCCTTTGTTCAATGTCTTCCCATCCCGGCATACGATTTGCTTTTAATCCCACAAATTCCGGCTTTTTTACC
>NZ_SMMB01001245.1 GCF_009711365.1 Xanthovirga aplysinae
GCATACGCTATTACTTTGTCTTCTATAAAAGAAAACTAATCCTAAAATTAAAATCACACCATAAATAAAAATTTCAACTCCAAATCTGAGCCTTATTCTACTTGCCATTATTTAGAATTAAACTTTTACTTTTATTTATTATCACTATTAAGTAGCATATTTTTTATGGGTTCCACCATTTGACCAATATCCCCCGCACCAATTGTAACCAACACCTCTGTATGTCCTTTCTTTAACAGTTGATGGAAATCCTCAAATTTGCACATACGTTTCTCCACACTATGGAGCTTATCGAAAATCAGTTGTGAACTTACCCCTTCAATTGGCTTCTCCCTGGCAGGGTAAATATCTAACAACCACACCTCATCGGCAAGATTTAAGCTTTTGGCAAAACCCTCTACAAAATCCCTGGTTCGGCTATATAAATGTGGCTGAAAAATTACAGTCACTTTCTTTCCAGGGTAAAGCGCTTTTACCGAACGTAAAAAAGCATCTATTTCAGTAGGGTGATGTGCATAATCATCAATATAAACCAACTGAGGTGAACGAAGAACATATTCAAACCTTCTTTTTACTCCTCTAAAAGAGGCAATTGCTTCTTTAATTTTTTGTTCCTTGATTCCCAGTTGGAGGGCCACAGCTATAGCTGCAATGGCATTCTCCACATTATGAAATCCCGGCACAAAAAGTTTTAAGGCTTCAATGTAATTTTGTGGCCCTTGAAAATCAAAAACAAAACTTCCTTCTTCCACCCTAAGGTTCTTTGCTACAAAATCACCCTTCTCTAAGGAATACCGACTGACAGACACATCCTTTAAAGAGTCAAAAAAAATCGTTTCTTTAAATAAGGTGTTTGCAACAGCATCCTCAATAAATAAATGGCCACTTTTCCTTACCTGACTTATAAAATCCCTAAATGAATTCTGTAAATCAGATTCGTCTGAATATATATCCAAATGATCCGCATCTGCTGAAGTCACCACAGCAATATTGGGATGCAAAGTCAAAAAGGAACGGTCAAATTCATCGGCTTCCACTACTGCCACTAGATTCGTTCCTCCCTCCTCATTTAAAATCAAATTAGAATTATAATTGGTAGCAATCCCTCCCAGAAAGGCTGTACAATTCAAAGAAGAGGCTTTTAAAATATGAGCAATCATAGATGAAGTGGTGGTCTTCCCATGAGTACCCGCCACGGCTACCGTAAACATTTCATCCGTCACCAACCCTAAAAGCTGCGAACGTTTCATCAAGGTATATTCCCCGCTTTTCAGATAATTATATATCTTATGTTCTTTTGGAATTGCAGGGGTATAAACAACCAAAGTACCGGCTTTATTCTTTAAAACTTCTTGGGAAATAGCGGATACCTCATCATTAAAATGTATCCTAATCCCTTCATTTTCCAGCTCATCAGTCAATGGTGTGGACGTACGGTCATACCCTTCCACCTGAAAAGCATTGTGCTTAAACCAACGAGCTAAGGCACTCATTCCAATTCCACCAATTCCAAGGAAATAAACCGTATGTATATCCTTTATACTCAAGATATCAATTTTAAAATTTCATTGACAATATCCTCCGCGGCTTCCGGCCGACCCCAGAGGGCAATATTTTCACTTAATCGCTTTCGCTCTTCTTCATTATTCAAAAGTTCAAGAGCTCTATCCACTAAATTCTCTTTCGCTTCCCTGTCATTGATCATCCATGCAGCATCTTTTTCTACCAATGCCCTTGCATTTTTAGTTTGATGATCTTCTGCCACATTAGGAGACGGTACAAATATGGAGGGCTTCTTCGCCAAACATAATTCTGAAACTGACAGAGCTCCAGCCCTTGAAACCACCACATCAGCTGCCCCATAGGCCAAATCCATTTCTTTAATGAATTCCATGGCCCTAATATTTGTGGTCTCAAATTCCTCCAAACGCTTTTTTATATCTTTATAATAAAACCGTCCAATCTGCCATATCACTTGCACACCCTGGTCGATCAATTCTTTTAATCCAGCAAATACACCTTCGTTAAGGGTCCTTGCTCCAAGACTTCCTCCAATTATTAAGAGTACCGGTTTTTCTTCCGAAAAATCAAAAAACTCAAGTGCCTGTTCTCGCTTTTTAGCAGCCCCGATAATATCACTTCGAACAGGGTTTCCTGTAAGAACCACCTTTTCTTTTGGAAAAAACTTCTCCATACCCTCGTATGCCACACAAGCCGTTTGAATTCTATTGGCTAACCATTTATTAGTCAACCCAGCAAAGGAATTTTGCTCCTGAATTAGTGCTGGCACCCCTTTCTGAGTAGCAGCATAGAGTAATGGGCCACTAGCATACCCTCCCACACCAACCACAACATCCGGTTTAAATTCCTTTATGATTCGATGGGACTTCCTTATACTCGAAATCAACTTTAGAGGAAATGAAAGGTTATCCCATGTCAGTTTTCTCTGAATTCCACTGATCCAAAGGCCTTCAATTTTATACCCTGCTTCTGGCACTTTTTGCATTTCCATGCGATTCTCGGCACCCACAAATAAGACCTCAGTGTCAGAAAATTTCTCCTTTAATTTATTAGCAATAGCAATTGCAGGATAAATATGACCACCCGTTCCTCCCCCGCTAATAATTACTCGATATGGTCTTTTCTTTTCGATAGCAGTCTATTTTTAGAAGTTTCAAATAAACTTTTTAAGCTTGTTCTAATTCTGGTTCTCTGATTGAGTTTACCGTCTCCAAATCCAAATCACTTTCTGAAACCGGCGAAATATCTTCCGATCTTCCCCGACTTACACTTAAAATTACACCAATGGCAATCCCCGTAAACAAAAGGGAAGTGCCCCCCATACTTAGTAAGGGTAAGGGTAAACCTGTAATGGGAGCTAATCCAACTGCTACCGCCATGTTTACCAAAGCCTGCAAGACAATGGCAAAACTTAGTCCTGCCGACAATAACCCTCCAAAAGCCCGTTCACTCTTGGAAACTGCCAACATGCCTCGATAAAGTAGTGCCAAATAAAGGAAAATCACA
This sequence comes from Xanthovirga aplysinae, assembly GCF_009711365.1. Classification (GTDB taxonomy): domain Bacteria; phylum Bacteroidota; class Bacteroidia; order Cytophagales; family Cyclobacteriaceae; genus Xanthovirga; species Xanthovirga aplysinae. Next base: position 3,028 of record NZ_SMMB01001245.1, read on the forward strand.
AAACCAGCTCCTGCAAGACCATATTCTTCTACAATTATGGCAAAAATAAAGTCAGAAAAAGGATTGGGTAAGAAGTTCCTTTGATCACTTTGTCCCGGCCCTTTTCCGGTAAGCCCTCCAGTTGATATAGCAATATAAGCTTGTTTTGCCTGGAACGGGACGTCTTCAGAATCGATAAAGCTTTCCACCCTACTAATAGCAGTTGGTAATCGTTGCCCAACTGCTAAAGCTAACACACCAACAAAACCTCCTATCAAAGCCAATAGGGCTAGATATTTCAAAGGGACCCGGCCAATGTACATCAAAAGAAAACAAGTAATCATAAGTAAAGACGCCGTGGAAACATCAGTCATGGCAATTAAACCGACAATTAGCCCACACCAAAGTAGCATAGGCAATAAGGCTTCTTTAAAATCCGCTATATTTTGTTGGCGTTTGGAAAGCATGCTTGCCAAATTGGTAATCAAAGCCAGTTTGGCCAAGTCAGAAGGCTGAAAACCCTGGTTAATCACTGGAATAGTGATCCAACGTGAAGCGTCATTTATATTATCCCCAAAAAGCCAAGTCACAATAAGCAAGGGAACAGAAAGCCACAAGGCAAAACGTGACAAACGAGAAAAATAACGGTAGTCAATTTTATGGCAAAACCACATGGCCAAAAGGCTCAACAAAACCAAACGGGAATGGCGGAAAAGATAGTGCTCAGTATCGCCCTGCATGCGCTTGTAGGCAAGGGTTCCAGTAGCACTATAAACCACAAGAATGCTTAGCACAGATATAGCTAGCACTATACCCCAGATTACAGGGTCTCCTTTTAGATTTCTTTTTACCCAGCTTCTAATCATTTACTGGTAATGGTTTTATTCTGTTTAATGTTTGGTTATTCTCAATACAAATTAAGAATTGGTATTTGGGATTAATTTGCTACAGTTTATAACTGAGGATATCAATCCCCTGACTTGGTTGATAATCAGTATACTTTTCTTAATTCGTAACTATTATTCTTAATTCTTCTGTAGGGCTTTCACAGCAGTTTTAAATTGCTCTCCCCTATCTTCATAGTTCTTAAAAAGATCAAAACTTGCACAAGCTGAAGATAACAGTACAACATCTCCCTTTTCAGCTAGTTTTGAAGCCATTTCCACTGCCTGGTTCATAGTTTGGGTTTCAAACAATTCTCCAACCCGGCCTTCAAATGCTTCCTTAATCTTCACATTATCCACACCCAAACAAATGAGTGCTTTTACCCTCTCCTTAACCAAAGGTTGTAAGGAACTATAATCATTCCCTTTATCAGTACCTCCTGCGATCCAAATAATTGGCTTTTGAATACTATCTAAAGCATACCAAGCTGATTCTACATTTGTGGCCTTGGAGTCATTGATATAATCCACCCCCTCTTTTTGTGTCACAAGCTCCATCCTATGAGGAGCATTCTGAAAAGTTGCCAACCCTTTTCGTATTTCTTGAGGAGACAATTTAACCAAATGAGCAGCAGAGATAGCAGCCATACAATTGACTAAGTTATGTTTTCCCCTAATAGGCAATTCACTTTTGGTTAATTCCCAATCCACACTATTTTTATCTGTCAGTCTGAATTGTAACTTCTCAGCTGTCACCCCAGCTCCTTTTTCCTTAAGCCCTTCCAATGACAATTTATACATTGAAGTGCCTATGTGACGTTTGTTCAATTCCTTCTTAATATTTTCATCATCAGCAAAAAGGATCAAATGCTCATCAGACCCCATATTTTGCATAATTCTAAACTTGGAATCGATATATTGCTGCATCTGAAAGCCATACCGATCCAAATGATCAGGTGTAATATTTAAAAGAACGGCTATATGGGGACGAAAATCTATCATCCCATCCAATTGAAAACTACTTACCTCAAGCACCCAATAATCAAAATCTTGAGTGGCAAGCTGTTTGGCCATACTGACTCCCACATTTCCTCCAAGCCCCACATTCAACCCTGCCTCTTTCAGTAAATGGTAAATCAGCAGGGTGGTTGTAGTTTTACCATTCGTACCGGTAACGGCTATTATTTTAGCCTTGGTAAATCGAAAAGCAAATTCCAATTCGTCAATAATGGGAATTCCTTTCTCTTTTAATTTTACCACCAAGGGAATAGTGGCAGGAATACCGGGACTTTTTACCACCTCATCTGCATTTAGAATTAGGTGGTCACTATGTTTTCCCTCCTCAAAGGGAATAGCATTTTCTTCTAATATCCCTTTTGCTTCACTGGAAATAATTCCCTTATCGGAAACAAAAGTATCATATCCATTCTTTTTAGCCAGAACAGCTGCACCTGCTCCACTTTCTCCTGCCCCAAGAATAACTATTCGACCTTTCATTACCTCAACTTAAGCGTGGCGAGTGTTAAAATAGCCAGGAACATCCCCACAATCCAAAATCGAGAAACAATCTTGGACTCATGATAATTTAACTTTTGGTAATGATGATGTAAAGGCGCCATTTTAAATATTCTACGGCCTTCACCATACTTCTTTTTGGTATATTTGAAATAGAATACCTGAAGCATCACAGATACATTTTCAATAAGAAAAACTCCACATAGTAAAGGTATCAGGAACTCCTTTCGAATTACTAAAGCTAATACAGCAATTACCGCGGCTAAAGACAAGCTGCCTGTATCCCCCATAAAAACCTGTGCCGGATAAGCATTATACCATAAAAAACCAACACAAGCCCCCACAAAGGCTGTACTATATATGGCTAACTCTCCAAGATTGGGAATGTACATGATATTTAAATATTGAGAAAATATCACATTCCCTGAAAGATATGCTAACAATCCCAGAGTCAGACCAATAATGGCTGAGGTGCCAGCCGCCAGACCATCAATCCCATCAGTTATATTGGCACCATTGGACATGGCTGTTACTATAAATATTACTGCCAGGACATAGATAATCCAGGTATAATCTTCACTTAAAAAGGGAATCAGATTTTTATAATCAAACTCATTATTTTTTACGAAAGGAATAGTGGTTTTAGTCGATTTTACATCCTCAAAATTTATCGATTGATAATCAGGCGCTAATATCTCCGTACTCGCCACCAAGCCCGGTTGATCAAACTCCCGGATCACCACATCCTCATTAAAATACAGCGTTAACCCTACAATAAGGCCAATCCCCACTTGTCCCACAATTTTGAACCGTCCGGCCAAACCTTCCTTATTCTTCTTAAATACTTTAATGTAATCATCTATAAAGCCAATGGTCCCCAACCAAAGGGTGGACACCAATAAAAGGATTACATATATATTATCAAGTTTGGCAAAGAGTAACACAGGTACCACTATGGCCCCTATGATAATAATACCACCCATGGTAGGGGTACCTTTTTTTTCCATTTGCCCCTCCAACCCAAGATCACGAATGGTCTCTCCCGCCTGTTTTCTTCGTAATAATTCAATTAATTGTCTACCAAAAACAATCGTAATCAATAAAGAAAGAATGATTGCCATTCCTGCTCTAAATGAAATGTATTGAAAAACTCCCGCTCCCGGGATATCAAACTCTCTGTCTAAATAGTTAAATAAATAATACAGCATCTTTTTTCCCTTTTTCCTCCCTCATTCACCAGATTTAATAATCCAGTCGTTAAAAATCATTCAACGCTATTCTATTATTTCCAAAAATTCATTAAGTACTTTGCGGTCATCAAAATTCAACCGAACCCCTTTGAATTCCTGATAAGTTTCATGCCCTTTTCCGGCAACTAATATAATATCGTTTGGACGGCTTAAAGCACAAGCCACCTTAATGGCTTCCTTTCTGTCGACAATAGACAATGTTTTCTTAAAATCCGTGGGCGAAACCCCTTCTTGCATATCCTTGATAATCACTTCCGGTTCTTCCGAACGCGGATTGTCCGAAGTAAAAATAACTCTATCACTCCATTGACAGGCCACTTTTGCCATTTCCGGACGTTTCTCTTTATCCCTTTCTCCACCGCATCCCACAACGGTAATTAAGTTTTCATTGCCAGTACGTACATTATTTATGGTTTGTAAAACATTTTCTAAAGCATCAGGCGTATGAGCATAATCCACAATTCCAGTGGCTTTTTGAGAATTAAGAAGCTCAAAACGTCCTTCAACCGGTAAAATATCCGAAAGTTGTATTAGCACTTCATCTTTTTCCTCTCCCAAAAGAACGGCCGCTCCGTAGGTAGCCAACAGATTATAGGCATTGAAATCGCCAACTAATTTGAACCATACGCTTTTATTATCTAGATCCAGCTCTAATCCCTGAAAGGTATTGCTAACTACCTTAGCTTTAAAATCGCTCATCTGCTTCAAGCCATAAGTATGCCTTTTGGCAGATGTATTTTGAGTCATCACAGGACCTCTTTTGTCATCTGTATTTATCAGAGCAAATGATTCCTTTGACAAGGCATCAAATAAAAGTTTCTTTGCCTTGATGTATTCATCAAATGTTTTGTGATAGTCCAGGTGATCGTGTGTGATATTTGTAAAAATAGCTCCTTCAAAAGCCAATCCGGCAATTCGTTGCTGATGAATGGCATGAGAACTTGCCTCCATAAAACAATGTGTACACCCTCTCTCTACCATTTGTTTCAACAAAGCATTTAATTGAACGGCATCAGGAGTGGTATGAGTAGCTGGAATCACTTCCACCTCAATTTTATTATTGACAGTAGAGAGCAATCCTACCTTATACCCCAATTTTCTAAAAAGTTCATACAAAAGGGTTGCAGTTGTCGTCTTTCCATTGGTTCCCGTCACCGCCACTAATCGCAATCGCTCCGAAGGATAACCATAAAAAGCAGAAGCCAATTTCCCCAGAGCATTGGCTGCATTCGTAACTTGCAAGTAAGTAACCGAATCATCCATTGAGTTCGGTAGCTCCTCACAAACAATAACACAAGCTCCCGAATTAATCGCTTTTTCTATAAAATCATGGCCGTCAACATGAGTCCCTCTGGTTGCAACAAATAAATCTCCTGGGTTCACCTTTCGGGAGTCAAAGCAGATTGAATTTACCGACTGCTCCTTGCTTCCGTAGGTTTGAAGCACCTCTAATCTAAATATTAGTTCCTTTAAAGACTTCATGACATTGCAAGCTCTATTTTAAATTTATGCTTATAATTCTCCCTTCTTTTGCCACCCCACCCGGAGTGAGGGACTGAGAAGAAACTCTACCCCTTCCTGACCAATTGACCTTTAGCCCTTCATTCTCTAAAAGAAAAAGTGCATCTCTAAGGGTCATGCCTCTTACGTCTGGAACCTTTTTTTCAACAATCTTATTGGATCGCCAATTAACCTGATTGCCATCTATGGTGGATTTCACCCACTCTTCAGTACTTGAGGAGTGATTCGCCACTCCGATTTCATTGCAAATTAGCTGCAAATCTTTTTGATTGCCCGAACGAATTACGGGGAACACTCCATCTGATTGGTTCGCCACCTGAGGCATTGGATCATGTAATTCAATATCTCGGGCATACACTTTATCTGCAATTTCTCTAAAAACCGGGGCTGACACATCGCTCCCGTACTGACGAAAACCTTTAGGGTTATCAATCACGACAATACAACTATATTTAGGCTCATCAGCGGGAAAATACCCCGCAAATGAGGTATGGTAACTTCTAATATATTTTCCATTTTTCACCTTCTTAGCTGTACCAGTCTTACCGGCAATCTTATAGTGTGTTCCCTTAATATTTCGAGCCGTTCCTTTTTCCACCACTTGCTCAAGCAAATACCTTACCTTTTTTAGCGTACCTTTGGAAGCAACCCTTTTATTAAGCACCTCCGTCTCAAAAGTAGCCTTCACTTTTCCCCCCTCACTAACTTCCTTTACAATAATGGGTTTTACCATTTTTCCATTATTAGCAACCGCATTATATAAGGTTAGCACCTGTAAAGGAGTAAATTTCACTTCATAGCCAATTGCCATCCAAGGTAGGCTCACTCCACTCCAATTCGGATCAGAGGGGTGATTGATATATGGCACCCCTTCTCCAATTAATTGGAAGTTAAACGGCTTACCAATCCCCATCTTATATAATTCGTCAATAAATTGCTGTGGAGATTTACTAAAATGATCATTTACCAATTTGGATATAGCTACATTAGAGGACTTAGCGAATGCATCAGCCACAGATAACTTCCCATACCCTCCTGGCTTGTCATCTTCCATTGTTTGATCAAAATACTTGTATTTTCCATTTCCGGTATCAATTGAGTCCGTCAGTTTAATACCTGTATTTTCCAACAACGCAATCATAGAAGCCAATTTCATAGTAGACCCCGGAGTTGTTAAACCCTGGCTCCCGACAGCATAATTATAAAGCTCTGAATAGTTTCCTCGCTTATTTAATTTTAGATTACTAATGGCTTTAATTTCTCCTGTGGCTACCTCCATCACCACCACACAACCATAATCGGCCTGATTTCTTTGTAAAGTCTTTAAAAGCGCAGATTCAGCAACATCTTGCAAATTTACATCTATGGTAGTGGTGATATCCAAACCATTTTTAGAAGGAATTTCAGAACTATTGTGTACAGGTTTCCAAACTCTGCCAGCAATCTTCTCAAATAATGCCTCCCCGTCTTGCCCCTTAAGATATTCGTTTAAACTATATTCAATTCCTACCCCTTTATCCTCCTCATTAAGGTAGCCAATGGTCCGTCTTGCCAGATCTCCAAAAGGACGATAACGTTGCTCTACTTTTTCAAAGATCACTCCACCTTGATTCCTTCCTTCCCGGAATATAGGCCATTGCTGCATCTCTTTTTTCTGGAGATAATCAATTCTTTTGTTATTAAGCACAATATATCTGCGCTTTTTTTCACGAGCAGTCCTTATTTTTCTCTTATAGGAGTTTGCTGATTGATCCTTGAAATGATTAGAAAGCAAAAAGCATAAAGAATCAATACCTACATTAAAAGCTTCTTTATGGGCAATAGTAGGGTCAAATGCCACTTTATAAAAAGGCAAAGAAGTAGCCAACAGGCTTCCATTATCCGAATATATATTTCCACGAGGTGCCTTGACCTTTCGGAATTGTAAACTAAACTTCTCCTGCTCCTCTTCCCATTGTTTCCCCTCGGCCACCTGTATATAGCCAATCCGCATTAGAATTATTAGAGCTCCTAAAAAAACTCCTAAAAACCCTAATCTGGCCCGAAGCAATATGTCTTTTTTAATATTCACTTTTTCCCGACAACAATTTTAACCGGAGGTTTCATACTTTCAAACAAATCTAATTTTTTCACCCTTTTAGCAACTTCAGATTGTTTACTTGCATACATATAACTCGCTTGTATGCTTGTATAAGCCACTCTGAGGTCTTCCACTTCACTTTGTAATTTCTCCACTTCCCTTACGGTTCGCTCGGCGTAATGACTATTTCCGATATAAAAAACACCTATAAGAGCTACGAACAATACATGAGGAAAATATTTGACTGGGACCCCATCATCAAAAAGGGCAAATAATCGCAAATTATTTTCGATGAGGGTAAAGAGGCTCCTTTTTTTCCCTTTGTTTTGATCTTTTGTTTTTTCTTCCTTATAGGTATTCATTTTTTTTACATTCAGGTATTTGAGCTTAAAGGGATGACCAAACCTAAAAAATGATAAGATAGTCCCACCAAGAATATCCTACCATTAAATATCCGTACGTTCTGCAATCCTTAGTTTTGCACTCCTGGCTCGATTGTTAATAGCCACCTCCTCCTGAGAAGCAACAATCGGTTTCTTATTTTTTGCCTGAAAAGGTTTCAGCTCATTCCCATAAAAATCTTTCTCTACTTCTCCGAAAAATTTTCCCTTTTGGACAAACTGTTTCACCATTCGGTCTTCAAGGGAATGATAGGACATTACCACCAATTTACCACCCGGTCTGATTACATCTGCACATTGTTGAAGGGCTTCCTCAAGAACAATCATTTCCTGGTTAACTTCTATCCTCAAAGCCTGAAAAACCTGAGCATAGTATTTATTTTCTTTTCCCCTTTTCACAAATCGACTTAAAATCTCTTTCAAATCATTAATCGTATTGATTTGTCGATTAATGCGAGCAGTTACTATGGCAGAAGCCAAAGAACGTGCATTTTTCACCTCTCCATACATTCCAAATATCCGATGCAAATCGGCTTCGGAATATTCATTAATTACTTTTTTAGCTGTTAATTCGGAATCCTGGTCCATTCGCATATCCAGTTCCGCATCGAAACGAGTGGAAAATCCTCTTTCAGCCACATCAAATTGATGAGAAGACACCCCTAAATCCGCCAAAACCCCATCTACTTTGCTTATTCCATGTAATTTCAAATACCTTTTCAGGTACCTGAAATTCGCTTGAATAAAAGTAAAGCAGGGGTTTTCAATAGCTTCAGCATTTTGTTTAGCATCCACATCCTGATCAAAGGCAAACAATTTTCCATTTTCTAACCCTTGCAAAATGGACCTTGAATGGCCTCCACCACCAAAAGTCAAATCCACATAAATTCCATCCGGTTTAATTTCCAAACCCTCAATACATTCCCTCAACATTACCGGTTGATGATATTCCATCTCTATTCCTCTTCTTCGTATTTCGCTTTTCTATTTTGGCCCTCCTTTGAAATTCTTCAAAAAACTACTTTAGCTTCTATCTTAATTAAGCGGCTGACCAATTTAATTTTTATAACTCTCTAAAAACTAATTTTGCCCTTTACCTGAAAAACCTAGCTCTTCTTAGTTCGTAATAACCAGTTATTTCTATTGTTCGTCCAAATATTTTTGTGCCAAGGCTGAAAGTTCAGAAGGATCCTGAATGAGATACTTTTCATATTGCTCAGGACTCCAAACTTCAACACGGTTTCCCAAACCTACCACCGTTACTTCACGATCAAGAGAAGCATAATTCATCATGGAACGTGGAAGCAATAACCTCCCAACCTTATCCAGTTCAGCTACTGCATTTCCCCTAAAGAAATTTCTCTGGAGATGTCTGTATTCCTCATTGAACTCATTGAGTCCAGCAATCTTGGCATAAATCTTCTTATACTCTACAAGTGGATATAACACCAAACAAGGCTCAAAGCCCCTTCTGATAACAATTTCACCATTCGAAACCTCAGGTAAGCCCATTTTTATCCTGGCAGGTAAGGTCAACCTTCCTTTAGCGTCCAGTTTGCAGTCGTATTCACTTGTAAAGAATGACATTAAGGCAAAAATTAGTAGGGCTACTTTACCCAAGCAAATCTATGAAATTAAACTCCAAATTCTACCACATTCCCCCACTTTTCACCACCAATTCTGAAAAATAATAGAATAATACTACTTCTGCAAAGTATTATTGGATTTATTAGAAACCTAAGTCATTGGAAATCAAAGATATTTATTACACCAGCCAAAATCTTTTGATGTAGAGGACAAGAAACAAGAAGAAACAAACCAATCTCACGTAAGGAAAAAATGTCCCTTTAAAAAAAACCTAAAATCACTGATAGCAATTTGAAATTAAATTGTAGGGGAAAATTTGAAGTTAAAAAGAACCCTAAAACTAAATTATTTTGAGCTGGATAACCGTTTAAAACTTTTCAGTTACTCTTTTTAAAATTCTCCTAAAGAATAATGGTTCTATGACTTTCAATCCATTAAAATATTAGAGAAAAGAAAAGAAAAGCAGTGGCGGAATGTGGGAGAACATTTTACACCCAAAAGAAGAAAGAATATCCCCAAAAAAGAATGGATAATTTCAGAATCTGTAGCAAAAAGACAGCTATACAACCCCTAAAGAAACCCAATAAAAAAATTGAAAGACCCTTTATTTGAGAAAAAAATTAAAAAAATAAATTAGAATATCATTCCTCGTTAGTGGATATTTATCCTGATAAATGGGAAAAGTAATTTAGAAAGAATAAACTTATTTTTTCCTTTTAATAGTATATTCCACCAGCATTTTTAGAGACTCTTTATATTCCGATTCTTCAAAAGAACCCAAAATTTCAATAGCCTCCTTATAATAGCGATCCATTACCATGGTGGTGTATTCAATACCCCCTGACTGACGAACAAATTCAATCACCTCAGCTACTTTTTTAGGGCTTTCACTTTGATTTTTAATTTTGAAAATCACCTTCTTTCTTTCAAGCCAAGAAGCGTTACGAAGGGCATAAATCAAGGGCAATGTCATTTTCTTTTCCTTGATATCAATTCCCAGAGGTTTGCCAACATCCTGAGTACCATAATCAAACAAATCATCTTTGATTTGAAAGGCCATACCCACTTTTTCACCAAAAAGGCGCATTTTTTCAACCAACTCTTTATCGGCTCCAACTGAAGCAGCCCCAACAGCACAACAAGAAGCAATTAATGAAGCTGTCTTTTGACGAATTACTTGATAGTATACCTCCTCGGAAATATCTAGAAGCCGTGCTTTTTCTATCTGCAACAACTCCCCTTCACTCATTTCCCTTACAGCTCGGGAAACGATTTTCAACAAATCAAAATCTTCATTATCGATAGATAGCAACAAGCCTTTTGACAAAAGATAGTCACCTACCAACACGGCGATCTTATTTTTCCACAGAGCATTTATAGAAAAAAAACCTCTACGAAAATTAGCGTCATCCACTACATCATCATGTACCAATGTGGCTGTATGCAACAGTTCAATTAGAGCTGCCCCCCGATAGGTTGCATCAGAAATATCCCCATTAACTCCCGCACTTAAAAACACAAACATGGGCCGCATTTGCTTTCCTTTGCGCTTTACAATATAGCCCATTATCTTGTTGAGGAGAAAAACCTTACTTTTCATGAAGGATTGGAACTTTGACTCAAAGTTCTCCATTTCATGAGCAATCGGGGCTTTTATATCTTTGGTAGTGCTATCCAT
>NZ_SMMB01000934.1 GCF_009711365.1 Xanthovirga aplysinae
TAATATATACCATAAATCAGACAATGAATGGGTGAGATATTATGAGGGGAATTTAGATTATCCAATGGGAATAACGACCCAAGAAAGAGAAGATGGGACTTACCTTTTAATTTTTCCTAGTACCGAAATTATGGAGGACAATGTCTCTGAAACAAAGATAGAATTTTCCGAAATGACCTCTGATATAATTAAAACCAAGATTGACAATATTGGTTCCAATGAAATTGTGACTAAAGTTTGGTATAATAACCAGTTAAAATGGGAAGCCTACAAGACGGAAAGATTGTTTGAAATAATCAAATGAAAACGATTTACAATATTGGCGAGCTGCAATGCCTTGCCAGCGCGCAAAAAATCCGATGCTCAAAAAACACAGCAGCCAGCCAGGCCGTTAGCCACAAACTGAAAGAAGGAAAGCTAAAAATCGGGTTAACAAAAAACATAGGAATTTAATTTTTTTGACAATAAAAGACTTTCTGACTGGAATAAAATGATTTTCGAACTGAAAAACTTTGACCTTTTTAATGATTTAGGAAAATTGGAATATGAGTACTTTGGAAAGTAATTTTAAAGAGATAATATTAAAAAATGTCCGTTGTAAGCGGAAAACTTTCCGAAAGTAAAACCTCAATGGAATAAGCTAATAATATAACAAAGTAAAAAAAATAGGAAAGGTTTGTTGAAAAGCAGATGGATAACAATAACGAGCTAATTTAACTAAATAAATAATGAATTATCTGGTAATATGGAGTGACTTTAGGCTATTTTACGGGAGCCATCCACGAAGAGTTACAGAACATAGTCATCCTGTAATTCAACTGGTTGTAGCTGCCCATGGTACTTTTCTTTCAAAAGATAAAAGTGGCAACTGGATTAATAAAAAGGGACTTCTCATAGCTCCTAATCACATTCATCAATGTGACGCAAATAACATCCACATAATTAGCATAGACATTAATCCAGAATCAAGCCTGGGGGAATGGGTTTTAAGCAAGCAGCTGAAAAATGTGCCGATTATAGATTATCCTTCCAAAGATATTGTAAAATTGGATTTCAAAATATTTTCAGAACTTCTTAATAATGAAAATTGGGAAGCGATGAGAATTATGATTGAAAACACTTTCCAATATCAGAATACTTTCAGAACCTCCCAAAAAGAAGGGCGAATCCAAAACATTCTGGATTTCATCTCAAACAATATCGATAAAAATATCACTTCCGAGATGCTTATGGAAGTAGCTTACCTAAGTGAAAGCAGGTTGCTTCACTTATTCAAGGAGAAAATGGGGCTGCCCATTTCTAATTATATTTTATGGACAAGGCTTAAAATTGTACAAGAACAGATATTGAAAGGTCATTCCCTCACCCATGCCTCCTATAAAGCTGGATTCGCAGATCAGGCCCATATGACCCGAACTTTTAAAAAAATGACAGGAGTTCCCCCTTCTCTAATTGCTAAGAACAGCAAATTCGTTCAAGTTTCTTTTCCTCATTAGGTCCAACTTTGTCTTAAAAAACAAAGTCATGAGTAAAAAGATCATAATTTTATTGTTAACACTAGTAGTTACTATTAGTGCGGTTGCGATTAGATTAAGTTCCATTAAGCCCTTTAGGTTAGCGTATACTTTACCCCCAAACGATCTGTCTGGTAAAAACTGGGATGAGATATTGAATAGTACCTCTGTTATTGACTCATTTAAAGTTTTAAACACGGGTTCGGTTAAAGTTCCTTTAAGTGGAATGTTAAATACAAAAAAACTGAAAGTGGGAAATGGACTGGAGGAATATTTATGGGTAGATGTGTTTGTTTTCTTATTTCACCATAAGGAAAGAGGGTGGTTTATGATTGACACAGGGTTAGATAGCACCTTCCAGGAGGAAGGTAATATCAAAGGCCTGCTCGCCGGAAATTTCATTTTAGAATCCAGACAGCGCAAAGGGCAAAATATAGCTGCTCAGCTTGAAAGGGAAAACAAAGATATTAAGGGTGTTTTCATTACTCACCTGCATGGTGATCATACAGGAGGCTTACCGGAGTTGAATCCTTCCATACCTAAATATATAGGTAAAGGGGAGCAGTATATAAATATTCCTTTCTTATATCAATCAAATCATTTAACCAAAAAGGACAAACTTTTTGAACTTGATTGGTCAAAAGGAATTTATAAGTTTCCATTTGATCACATACTGGACATTTTTGGTGATGGATCATTTTTGGCAATTCATACACCTGGCCATTCAAGCAGTCACCTATCCTATCTCTTGATGACTAGTGAAGGCCCTGTACTCATGACTGGGGATGCTAGTCATACTAAATACGGATTTACAAAAAATATCGAACCAGGATGGGTGGATCATCAGGAAACTGCTGAAAAAAGCCTTTCTCAGTTGATCGGGTTCAGTGAAATGTATCCATGGATAGAGATCATTTATGGACATCAACGATAATCGGAACTTCAACAAATGCTAAGCTTCCAAAGAGAACGAAACAGATTATAAAGGCAAAAAATGAATTTGAAAACAATTATTTTGGATTGAAATTTTTAACACGTATTATTGATAAACACCAGCAGTAGGCTGATACTTTAAAGAAAGTAAACACTTAATTAGAAAAGACTTATCGCATAGAAAAAAAGGAACAACTGGTAGGAATGCCAGTGGCTAACAATGGCAAGCTGCCAAGCTATTCCAACGTACAAAAGCCGACGTTAGGAAAGCACAGCAGCCAAGCCGGGCCGTTAGGCAAAAGCTGAAAAAACAGCACGAGAAGAACCAAAATTCAAAGAAATTAAAATATATGCTAAAAAATCAAAAAGATAAATTTGACTTACCAAATGACGTTTCATATTTGAATTGTGCCAACATTGCACCTTTGATGAATAAATTATCAATTTTAGGAAAGGAGGCTATTGATTTAAGACAAAGACCTTATAAAATATCGCGCGACGATTGGTTCAAACCACCTGAAATTTTAAAAAGAAATTTTGCAAAACTTATCAACTGTGATGATTTCCAACGTATTGCTCTTATTCCGTCCGTTTCATATGGAATTGCATCTGTAGCAAATAACATAAAGTTGAGTAAAAAAGATGAAATTTTAATTGTTCATGAACAATATCCGAGTAATTACTACTCTTGGCAGAATATCACGAAGAAATTCGGAGCAGAAATTAAAATTATAATGCCGCCAAATGAGCCCGAAAACAGAGGCAAATTATGGAATGAGAAGATTTTAAACTCAATATCAGACAAAACAAGAGTTGTTGCTTTGGGTAATGTCCATTGGGCAGACGGAACACTTTTTCAATTGGAAAAAATTAGCAAAAAGGCCAAACAACATAATGCTCTTCTTATTATTGATGGCTCGCAATCAATTGGTGCTTTGCCATTTGATATACAAAATATTAAACCGGATGCAGTTTTCTGCGTGGGCTATAAATGGTTGTTAGGACCATTCTCATTGGGTCTTTCGTATTTTGGCGAATATTTTGACAATGGAAATCCTTTGGAAGAAAATTGGATAAACAGGAAAGACAGTAATGATTTTCAAGGTTTGGTAGATTATACACCACATTATCGACCACTAGCAGGCAGATACAATGTTGGCGAAAATTCTAACTTCCATTTAGTCCCTATTTTGAATGGAGCCATTGAGCAACTGAATGAGTGGAAAGTCGAGAATGTTCAAGCATATTGTAAAAATTTAATAGCCAAACCAATAGACGAACTAAAAAATATAGGATGTATCATTGAAGATGGTGATTTCCGAGCAAACCATTTATTTGGAATTCGATTTGGTTATTCGATGGACCTGGAAAAGCTTCAAAGTCAATTCGTTAACAATAAAATTTTTGCATCACTTCGTGGAAACGCTGTTAGAGTTTCAGTGAATGTTTACAATAATGAAAATGATATGAACAAATTAGTTTCTTGTATCAAGAATACGTTAAAAGCCAGTGCCTAACTAAACCTATACGTATTGCAGGTTTTGTACTAAATTGAAAGGTCAGTAAATTTAATAAAGTTAGCAAAACTTTAATTTTGTATTTAAGGTGAAAAAATTAAATACAAAATATAAACTCTTGGCTACTGCAAATTTGAAGGTTTTAGCTTTCAAATCCTGCACTAGGCATAGTCGGGTCGTTAGCATTCATTATTCAAAATGGAAGAGAAAAATCATATCGGGTTAGACGTTAGGAATTTAAAAATATGATATGAAGCGATATATTTATTTACAACAAGAATAGGTATTTCCTATTAATACTGATTTTTATTATCATCAATACTTTTTTACACCCATTAACTGCTGGTTATATTCCATATAACGAGATTGAAACCCTGAATTATGGTTCTGCATTTGTAACGAACTTCGTAACATGGGGAATAAGCTGGAATTTCTTTGGGATGATAATTGGTGGAGGAATTGCAGCATTCAAGAAGAAATCAGATGAATCTTTAAGAATAAGAACGGCAAGAACAATCCTAAAAACTATATTTTGGATACAATTAAGTTGTGTTGCAATCCATGTATTTTTACTAATTGGGGATATCATTAGAACAATAATGTAAAATAACGAAATGCCAACAATGGAGAGCTGCCATGCTTTGCCAACGCGCTAAAATACCGACGCCAAAAAGCACAGCAGCTAGTCGGGCAGTAACTTGCCAATAAATGTCCTATGAAGATAATCTTAATACTTTATTGCTTCACCCCATTTTTTGCTTTTGGTCAAGTGAACATAGTTGATGGAAATTACTACCCGATAAAAAAAGACCGTGGATATGTGAATTATCTATTGGAGATTAAAAATGCCTTTGTAGATGTAAGTGTTAATCATGATACTGGAAAAAAGTTTGGTAAGGGTAATTACTTAGTTGATAAAGACTTCTTAATAATCAATTTTTCTAACTATGCGCATTGCCCTATTTACGAATTAAAAAGTGCTAAGTCAATTTGGGATAACGATAGTATTACCGTTAATATCAAGGTGTTCAATGATACAATCACAAACCCATTAAATGGGGTTAATCTACTTATTAAAAAATCGAACATTTTTACTTTTTCCGACTCTCAAGGAAAAGGAACCCTTAGGGTGAGTAAGAATAAAGAGAGTTTTAGCGTTATAGTCAGTTTTGTAGGGTTTGACAATATTGAAATACCTGTTATTCTTCAAAATGGGACTACTCAAAATTTCAATGTCAACCTCACTTCCAATTACTACTATAACTCCGATGACACTTTGAAATTTAAGATTGTCAAAGTAACCTCAGATTATCTAATATTGACAAGTCGAGCTACTGGCAAAATTAAATATGAAAAAATTTCGGACGAGGAGAAAATACCAATAATCGGCAAGTAACACTTTGTAAAAAAAATAGCCGCAAGCGGCTAACACACGACCAAAGCAACTATTTTTACAATCACGTTAGCAGTACCAAATTAAAGACCAGATGAAAGAATTTTTAAAACTTAATGGGTGGAAATTGAAAGTAGCCTTTAAATGGACTTCTGCAATTATTTCAGTATTGGTATTAGTGTTATTAGCGGTAGCCTTTTTGAATGACCAGGTTCCAACAATTGACCTTCTCATTTTTATTTTTTTTACTGCAAGTATAGGAAT
>NZ_SMMB01001146.1 GCF_009711365.1 Xanthovirga aplysinae
CGTTTTTTAGGTTTGATGGATTTTTTCTAATGATAATAAGGGAATGTGTTGAAAAGAGTACTTGATATTTTTTAGTTTTATAGAGGATTCTTCCTTTTGGTTTGCATTAATGAAGCTAGGAAAGCTGGGCAGAAAAAGATCGTTTCAATAGAAGGAGGTGTTTCCAAAAGCCAAGTTCAAAAATGTTTTAATGGAATTTTGTGGGTCGGAAATAAAAAAGCACCGATAAATTTTCAAGTCGGTGCTTTTTAAAAGTTCTGATTTTTTAGAATTTAGGGCATTATTCTTTCACTGCCTTTTTTCTTTGATTCTCATCTAAAATAATTTTCCGCATACGGATGTTTTCCGGAGTTACTTCCAGATATTCATCCTTCTGAATGTACTCCATGGCTTCTTCCAGTGAGAATTGCTTCTTTGGTGGAATCTTGGCGTTATCATCTGAACCGGCCGCTCGCATATTGGTCAATTTTTTACCCTTTTGCACATTTACCGCAATATCATTTTGACGGTTGTGTTCACCAATTACCTGACCAGCGTATAATTCATCTCCCGGATCAATGAAGAAGATTCCTCGATCTAAGAGCTTATCAATGGAATATGCTCTGGCGGGACCTGTTTCCATAGAGATAAGAGACCCGTTAATTCTTCCAGGTATAGGACCTTTGTAAGGTTCATATCCTTTCAATCGGTGGTTCATAATGGCTTCTCCAGCTGTTGCGGTTAATACATTATTTCTTAAACCAATTAAGCCACGGGATGGAATAATGAATTCTAAATGTTGTAAATCACCTTTTGGCTCCATGACCAGTAATTCAGCTTTTTTTTGTGTAGCCAGCTCAATTACCTTACCAGCAGTTTCTTCAGGTACATCAACAACTAAGGTTTCTATAGGTTCACATTTTACTCCATCCACTTCTTTAAAGATTACTTGCGGCTGACCTACTTGCAACTCGTAACCTTCTCGGCGCATGGTTTCAATTAAAACGGATAAATGAAGAATTCCCCGGCCGTAAACGATAAATTTATCTTCAGAGTCACCTTGTTCTACTCTTAAGGCAAGGTTTTTTTCTAATTCTGCCATCAAACGGTCACGCAGGTGGCGTGAAGTAACAAACTTACCTTCTTTACCAAAGAATGGTGAATTATTAATGGTAAAGAGCATGTTCATTGTCGGCTCATCTATGGCAATCCTTGGGAGAGGCTCAGGATTTTCCAGATCCGTTAGGGTATCACCGATTTCAAAGTCTTCCAGGCCTACAACAGAGCAAATTTCTCCTGCATGAACTTCTTCTACTCTTTGTTTGCCTAAGCCTTCAAATAAGTGCAATTCCTTAATACGTACACGTTTTATCGTTCCATCCGCTTTGGACAGTCCCATGGTTGCCCCTTCTTTTAAGCTTCCTTGGTACACTCTTCCAATGGCTATTCTTCCTACAAATGAGGAGAAGTCCAATGAAGTGATTTGGAATTGGGGAGTTCCCTCTGGCTGTGGAGCTTCCGGGATATGCTCTATGATGGTATCTAATAAAGGGGTGATGCTATCTGTTGGGTTTCTCCAGTCTTCACTCATCCAGCCCTGTTTAGAAGAACCATACATGGTCACAAATTCTAATTGTTCTTCCGTGGCACCCAGATTAAACATCAGGTCAAAAACTTCCTCATGTACTTCTTCTGGACGACAATTTTCTTTATCGACCTTATTGACTACCACAATAGGTTTTAAACCAAGATCAAGTGCTTTGCCCAATACAAAACGGGTTTGTGGCATAGCTCCCTCAAATGCATCGACCAAAAGTAATACCCCATCAGCCATTTTCAAAACCCTTTCTACTTCCCCACCAAAATCGGCGTGACCAGGCGTATCGATGATGTTGATCTTTGTGTCCTTATATCGTACGGAAACGTTTTTAGACAGGATCGTAATGCCACGTTCACGCTCCAAATCGTTGTTATCCAGGATGAGCTCATTAAATTCTTGATTTTCTCTGAATAGCTTGGAAGCATGAATAATTTTATCCACTAGCGTAGTTTTGCCGTGGTCAACGTGTGCAATGATCGCAATGTTTCTGAGACTTTTCATTCATTCTAAATTTTTGAAGGCGCAAAACTACAAAAATGCTTGAAAATAAACATACAAATACTTTTGTTTTAAGGACATAATTCTAATTTGTCACATTTTATTTTCAGGGGATTTGCAGCCCTCATCAAAATTGTGATTTTCAGTTCTATAGTTTTTTAATTACTTTCTTAGAAACTCTGGTTGTTTGAATTTAGTATAATTGTATTGCTTCCTTAGAAGGAAATCCTTTATGGATCAGGGAATAGTCAAATCATTTCTGAAAAAAGAAATGGTATTATAAAGGCAAAAAAGAAAGTTTTTTCCAGGGAAACGGTCTTTTTCAGAATGAGAGTTTTTATGGAGAATTATTTTGTAATTGCTTGTGAATAAGTGATGTAAGTGGGGTGTTTTGGCTGAAGGCTCTTTTTTTTATTAGTCTGAGTGAGGAGCGAAATTAGTTTGGGGAATATTTTATAAATTGAAAAATAGCTCTACTTTTGTATCCCGAAAAGGAGGTAGTGCTGATAGTGGCAAACGGTATAACCAATAAATCAGTATTGAAGGGCTTTAAGAAAGCTCAGAGTTTATCCTGGCCAGTCAGGCAGTTCCGATGTTATATTGTGGATTGTGATATCTTTACATACACCAAACCCAAAACCTACTAATTTTTATGTCTTCGGTTAAACTCTTTTCGGGATCAAGTTCCCGTTATTTGGCGGAAAAAATTGCTAGCTCGTATGGGAAACCGTTAGGTAACCTGACGATCCAGAAATTCAGTGATGGGGAGATGTCTCCTAACTTTGAGGAGTCGGTAAGGGGAGCCGATGTATTCCTAATTCAGTCGACTTTTCCTCCTGCAGACAATATGATGGAATTGTTGTTGCTTATTGATGCAGCGAGAAGGGCTAGTGCAAAACATGTGACGGTAGTGGTTCCTTATTATGGGTATGCCCGTCAAGACCGTAAGGATAAGCCGAGGGTGGCTATTGCTGCTAAATTGATGGCAAACTTACTTTCTGCTGCTGGGGCAGACCGATTAATGACCTGTGACTTGCATGCTGGTCAGATTCAGGGTTTCTTTGATTTTCCTGTTGATCATTTGGATGGGTCCTCTATCTTAATTCCGTACATTAAAACTTTAAATCTTCCGGAATTGATATTTGCTGCTCCTGATGTAGGAGGTGTGGCACGAGCCAGAAGGTTTGCCAAATATTTCAACGCGGAAATGGTCGTTTGCGACAAACACCGTAAACGTGCTAATGAAGTAGCCTCCATGCAAGTGATTGGAAATGTGGAAGGCAAAGATGTGGTTTTAGTCGATGACATGATTGATACAGCAGGTACTATTTGTAAGGCTGCCGAGGTGTTAAAAGATAAGGGAGCTCGTTCAGTTCGAGCGGTAGCTACTCACCCAATTTTTTCCGGACCAGCCTATGAGCGACTGGAACAATCTGTTTTAGAAGAGGTTGTGGTGACGGATACTGTTCCATTAACTAAGCAAATTGAAAAAATTAAGGTTTTAACGGTTTCAGAACTTTTCGCAAGGGCTATTCAGGCTATTCACGATCAGGAGTCTATTAGTTCTTTATTTGTTTAAGCTTTCGGAAATAATTCGAAATTCTATTATTTATTAACATATATTATTATTTATTATGAAAACTGTAGAGATTATAGGGTATAAAAGAGCAAATCTCGGTAAATCGGAATCAAGAAGATTAAGAGGAGAAGGAATGGCTCCAGCTGTATTGTATGGTGGTAAAGAGCAAATTCACTTTGCTGTACCTATGCAGTTGTTTAGAGACCTGGTTTATACACCTGATGCTCACTTGGTAGATTTAAATATTGAGGGTAAAGAGTTTAAGGCAATCCTTCAAGATATTCAGTTCCACCCAGTTTCAGAGGTAATCCTTCATGCTGACTTTTTATTATTATTTGATGATAAGCCAGTGAAGATGGATATTCCTGTAAAATATGTTGGGACATCTCCCGGAGTGCAGTTAGGAGGTAAATTAGTGCCTAGCTTGAGAACTGTAAAAGTGAAGGCTTTGCCAAAGCATTTACCAGATACCATTGAATTGGATATTAATGAATTGGAATTAGGTAAATCAGTAAGGGTACGTGATATTAAACCTATTGAAGGAGTTGAAGTATTAAATAATCCTGCAATTTCTGTTGCTTCAGTAGAAATTCCTAGAGCGCTTCGCGGTAAGCAAGCAGGGGAAGAAGAGGAAGCAGAAAGCTAAGATCTTCTGTTTTTTAGAATTTGATGAAGATCCTGCCGTAGAAAGCAGGATCTTTTTTATTTTAGTCCTTCGTTATAAGATTTTGTTAAAGGTCTTTCAAAATGTTTCGGGCATTATTTAGAAAAATAAGTAGGCAAGGGATCCGCAAGGATGAACAACACCAGCATATTGATAATACAATGAAATATTTAATTGTAGGGTTGGGAAATATTGGCCCAGAGTACATGAATACACGGCATAATATCGGATTTATGGTAGTGGATGAATTGGCTAAGAAAAACAATACATCATTTGAGAGTGGTAGATATGCCTTTAAATCTGATTTCAAGTACAAAGGAAGACAAATTCACCTAATCAAGCCTACCACTTATATGAATTTGAGTGGTAAGGCAGTAAATTATTGGATGAAGGAGTTGAAGGTTCCTAAGGAAAATGTTTTAGTAATTGTGGACGATTTGGCTTTGCCTTTTGGCAATCAAAGGATGAGGGCAAAAGGTTCTAGTGCAGGACATAATGGGCTTAAGAGTATTGAACAACTAACAGGAGGGAATAATTATGCCCGTCTAAAATTTGGAATAGGAGATGACTTTCCAAAAGGGCGGCAAGTTGATTTTGTGTTGAGTGAATTTACAGAAGGTGAATTTGCAGAACTCCCTTTAAAGATCGGGAAATCATGTGATATGGTTTTGTCCTTCTGCACCACCGGGGTCATGCGAACGATGAGTCAGTTTAATGATTAAGATATTAGCAGTTAAGAGTTAAAAGTGAAGAGTTGAAATGCGGGAATGATTGGGTTTTAATAAAAGTTTTGTATCTCTTTCCTTTAAATCTCTTCACTTTTTACTCTTTAGTAAATTAACCAACTTGGCTGCCGTTGCTTACTAATTTTTCAGTTTGCATTAAAGCTAAACTACCATCTTTATCTTCAGCTGAAAGAATCATACCTTGAGACTCTATACCCATTATTTTTCTAGGAGCGAGGTTCACTAAGACGGTGATTTGCTTTCCAACCAGGTCTTCCGGTTTATAATGCTCAGCAATGCCACTTACAATTGTGCGCTTGTCAATTCCAGTGTCTACCAGAAATTTCAATAATTTTTTTGACTTTTTGACTTTTTCCGCCTCCAGTATAGTGGCTGTACGGATGTCCATATTCATGAAATCATCAAAGCTGATTTCTTCTTTCTGAGGAATAGCTGGTTTTTGGGCCAATTCATTGGCTGCTTTGGTTTCCATCAATTTATTAATTTGTTGGTTTATGGCCTCGTCTTCAATTTTTTCAAAAAGCAATTCTGCTTTTTTGATGGAGTGATTTTCCTTTAGAAGATCGTTGCCTCCTGCGTTTTCCCAATGTAGTTTATTTAAGTTCAGGAGTTTCCTTAGTTTTTCCGCTGTAAAAGGAATAAAAGGTTCAGCCAGAATGGAAAGGTTGGCACAAATTTGCAAAGCCGTATTCATGATGGTTTTTACTCGCTCCGCATCTGTTTTAATTAACTTCCATGGTTCGGTATCTGCTAGGTACTTGTTTCCAATTCTAGCCAATTCCATCATATTTCCTAAGGCTTCTCTAAACCTGTAGGCTTCAATAGATTTGCTTACCTCATTCGGAATTGCTTTTAGTCGATCAATAACTTCCTGGTCAATTGCCTCAAATTTACCTGCGGATGGTATTTTCCCGTCATAGTATTTATGAGTCAAGACAATGGCCCTGTTTACAAAGTTCCCAAGGATCGCAACCAATTCACTGTTGTTTCTAGCCTGAAAATCTTTCCATGTAAAATCATTGTCCTTGGTTTCTGGTGCATTAGCGCAAAGTGTATAGCGCAGAACATCTTCTTTACCTGGGAAGTCTTCTAGGTATTCATGAAGCCAAACGGCCCAATTTCTGGAAGTAGAGATTTTGTTTCCTTCTAAATTTAGAAATTCATTAGCAGGAACATTGTCAGGAAGAATGTAATCACCATGTCCTTTTAACATGGCAGGAAAGATGATGCAGTGGAAAACAATATTGTCTTTTCCGATAAAATGTACTAGTTTAGTATCAGGGCTTTGCCAATAAGGCTTCCAGTCTTTTCCATTAGATTTAGCCCAGTCTTTAGTCGCTGAGATATAACCAATCGGAGCATCAAACCAAACATAAAGTACTTTGCCTTCAGCTCCATCAACAGGTACGGGTACACCCCAATTGAGGTCGCGGGTTACCGCTCTTGGTTGTAGACCGGAATCAATCCATGACTTACACTGTCCATAAACATTGCTTTTCCAATCTTCTTTGTGCCCATCTATGATCCATTCCGATAACCATTCGTTATAATCATTTAAAGGTAGGTACCAATGCTTGGTTTCCTTTAAGACAGGTTTTTCTCCACTAATAGTGGATTTTGGGTGGATAAGATCCGTAGGAGAAAGGGAAGTTCCACAAGCTTCGCACTGATCGCCATAGGCTTCTTCATAACCACATTTAGGGCAGGTCCCTTTAATATATCGATCAGCTAAAAATTGCTGGTTGGCTTCATCAAAGTATTGTTCAGAGGTCTTCTCCACAAATTTACCTTCCTCATACATTTTCTTAAAGAAAGCTGAAGCGGTATCCCGATGAGTGTCAGATGAAGTTCGGGAATAAACATCCAAACTAATTCCAAATTTCTGGAAAGAATCCTTGATAATTGCATGGTACTTATCCACAATTTCTTGAGGGCTTACTCCTTCTTTTCGGGCTCTAATGGTAATAGGAACTCCATGCTCATCAGATCCACAAATAAAGCCAACTTCGTTTCCTTTGGAACGTTGATATCGTGCATAAATATCCGCAGGAACGTAAACACCAGATAAATGTCCAATGTGCACCGGACCATTGGCGTAAGGTAAAGCTGCGGTGACGGTATATCGTTTTATTTTCTTTTCAGCCATAAATCAGATAGAAAGTTAGATAAAATGGAAAGGAGATGTTCCTCCTTCTATTTTAAGCAAGCAAAGATAAACATATTCTATCGAAAATGTAATAGTGTGGACTACACACAAAATGTGAATATGAAATTTTAACTCACCTTTAGAATTAAAGGGTGCTTTGCCTAGGTATAACCAGAGGTTTATTCCTTAGAAAGGCCTTTACTTCGATCATGCTTTTCTTAAACTTGAAAGTTTAATCTTTCTTATTGAATTGTAATATCTCTGAAAATGGTAACTCTTGACTTGTAGACAAGTCAAGAGTAAATCTTAATCCTCTCAAGGGCTCTATTTAGGTTTGAGATTGAGGAGTTTATTATTGATCGCAAATATTATAAAAATTTAATATTCTTAGGGAAATGAAACAAGATAATCCATCAGACAAAAAACTCACTACCGCCTCGGGTAGACCCTATTTGGAAAACGATAATAGTATGACGGTAGGACCAAGGGGACCGATTCTATTGCAGGACTATTTCTTGCATGAAAAAATGGCACATTTTAACCGGGAAAGAATTCCTGAGCGGGTTGTGCATGCTAAAGGGTCGGGTGCTTTTGGTACCTTTACTGTTACACATGATATTTCAACCTATAGCCGGGCCAAAATATTTAATGAAATAGGAAAGAAAACACGATTATTGATACGTTTTAGCACCGTGGGGGGAGAAAAAGGAAGTTCAGATACGGTAAGAGATCCCAGAGGTTTTGCAGTCAAATTTTATACAGAAGATGGGAACTGGGACTTAGTGGGGAATAATACCCCAATTTTTTTTGTGAAGGATCCCAAAAAATTTGGTGATTTTATTCATACCCAGAAGAGGAACCCCCAAACTAATTTGAAAAGCCCTACTATGATGTGGGATTATTGGTCGCTGAACCCAGAGAGTATGCATCAGGTGATGATCCTGATGAGTGATCGTGGAACTCCTTATGGCTATCGGCATATGAATGGCTATAGTTCTCACACCTTTTCATTGATTAATGCCGAAAATGAAAGGGTGTGGGTGAAATTTCATATCAAGACACTTCAAGGAATTAAGAACTTTTCCCCTGAAGAAGCTGAAAAACTAAGTGGTACAGATCCTGATTGGGCACAAAGAGATTTGCTGGAGGCTATAGAATCCGAAAATTATCCAAAATGGTCATTGAAGATTCAGGTGATGACAGATGAACAGGCCAAATCATTCCCTTGGAATCCCTTTGACTTGACCAAGATCTGGCCTCATATAGATTATCCCTTGATGGAGGTAGGAGAAATAGAACTAAATGAGCTCCCAGAAAATTATTTCGCTGAAGTGGAGCAATCGGCCTTTGCTCCGGCTCATGTTGTTGATGGGATAGGCTATTCACCGGATAAAATGCTTCAAGGCCGGTTGCTTTCCTATCCTGATGCTCATAGATATCGTTTGGGAGTGAATTATGAGCAAATTCCTGTGAATAAATGCCCTTACCATGTAGCAAATTATCAGCGAGATGGTTTTATGCGTGTGGATGGCAATGGGGGAGGAAGCCCCAATTATTGGCCTAATAGTTTTGATAACATAAAAACAGAGGAGAGCTATAAAGAGCCTTCTATGAAAATGGAGTCTACTTTAGCCGATTGGTATGATAGAAATGCTAAGGGAGAGGATGATCATTATTCACAGCCTAGATCTCTGTTTAGAGATGTGATGAATGATCAAGAACGTAAAAATCTCATAAAAAATTATGCGGCCTCCATGAGTGGAATTTCAGGGTCAAAAGCGGAAGAAATTACTTTAAGGCAATTGGGACATTTACACAAGGTGGATGGGGGGTTAAGTACTGGTGTAGCAGCAATCTTAGGAATTGAGACTGGGAAGTTTTCTTAAGAAAATTATTGATTGAAAAAGTCTACAGAACTGCCAAGTGCTTTTCGAAACTATATTGGTGAAGCTTTATTAATACCGGCTCTTCCTGGTTTAAGATTTATTTTCTAATTATTTCTGGGTAAACTCAAATTGGACTTTAAAATAAGGGAAGTAGAAAAACAAAATGTGGGTGAGTTCCCTTTTCCAATTGAAAAATAAGTTCTTAATGGAAAAAGTTATTATTTGATTGATAAAGAAATCGCTGAAATGAAAATTCTTGCTTGAAGGGAGGTTTGAATAGTTGCCCGACTAGGGCTCGAACCTAGACT
>NZ_SMMB01001239.1 GCF_009711365.1 Xanthovirga aplysinae
AAATTCAATTTATTGGTCTCTACATTTTTTTGTTCAGCTGACAAAATAAATAAAGCATTTTGATAAGTCTCCCAAGCGTTGACTACATTTCTTTCTAGCACATTTTCAATTTGTTCCATTTGAATCCGCCGATTGGCCATATCTATTTTGGAATTTTGAATTCGGGTTTTCGTCAGGCCTCCATCAAAAACAGCCCAGGTCATGGTTACACCTGCCACAACTCCTAAATTAGCTTGATCGGGCCTACTGCTAATTCTTCCATCACCTATTAATCGATTGTATCCATAGCCAGCATAAGCACTAAGTTTAGGTAACAATCCCGATTTACTAATCTTAAAATCCAGCTTACTGATTTGGATATTTTTTTCTGCCTGTAAGATAGTAACGTTGCGGGCACTTGCAGACTCCAGCAATTCATTTAACTCAAGACCTTCCGTATATTTGACATCGGTTTCTACTTCAAAAATTTCCTTAACATCCCGACCCAAAATTACATTCAAATCTCTTTTGGAGTTACTCAGCTGTTGGCCAACTTCTAATACACCAATACTATCATTATTTACATCCACTTCGGCATTCAACACATCCAATCGGTTTCCCTGACCATACTCATAATTGTAGGTAGCCCTCAATAACCTTTGCTTTGAAGTTTCCAACGTCTGCTTCTGCTGCCTCAAATTCTCAGTAAGCCTACCCACTTCAAAATATACGGTAAATAGATCAAGCAAAGAAGCCTCCATAATCTGCCTTGCCTCAAGTTTGGATAAATTTCTGGTTTCCTTTAATTTTTTAAAATTATAAGCTCTTCCCATTCCATCAAAAATGACATAACTGACCTCCGCATTGGCATTATATTCACGGGAGTTGACCCCATTAAACCGTTCCTCCAATCCATCATTTGCAGTAGAAATATTCGTATTATTTTGTCTGGTATCTACACTTGCATCTACCCCTAAAGTTGGTAAATAGCCGCTGTTAAAGATACTGGCATTATTTTCTGCTTTTCTCACATCATTTCTGGCGATCTTAATATCGTAATTATTCTCAAGGGTCAGTTTAACAGCTTCACTTTTAGTCAGTATTTCCTGAGCAAAAAGAGTAGTTGTCTGTCCCCACAGAAACATTACAATTATTCCTTTTAAAGCACTTCTCATTCTACTTTTATGCTTCATGGTGCTCCACATTTTTTTCTTTAATTGCCCTTTCAACTTCTTCTGGGGCTGGCATTTTGCCACTCACCAACCATCTCCAATGCACCTTGACAGAATTGGAAAAGGTAATAAAAAGAGGTAATATCAATAAGGTCATACAGGTTGCGACCATCATACCATAAGCCAAAGAAATTCCCATTGGAACTAGGAATTGGGCTGACCGACTTGGCTCCAATAACAAAGGAAGTAATCCGGCCACAGTGGTTGCCGAGGTTAAGAAAATGGCCCTGAAGCGGGAAACTCCCGCATTAAATAAGGCTTCATCCATTTTCAACCCTTCCTTTAAAAAACTGTTAAATTTTTCCATAAACACCAGCCCATCATTGATCATCACTCCCAAGAGAGCAATAATGCCCATCCAGGATAACATATTAATTGGGAATCCATGAATCCAATGTCCCCAGGCCACACCAATTACAGAAAAGGGCACTAAACATAAAAGCAACAAAGGCTGACTATAGGAACGGAAAGTAAAGGCAATTACGGCATAAATTAAAAAAAGGATCACAGGCAAGGCTACTGACAAAGAAGCTGTTAATTTCGAAGCCTGTCTGTTTTGCCCTTCATATAGTATATTTACGGATGGATGTCGAGAAATAATCTCTGGCATTACCCGCTCTCTTAAATCCTCCAGAATATCCGTGGCACTTCCATTAGGATCCACCATATCAGCCTCTACCAAAATTTCGCGTTGTCCATCTAAATGGTTTATGGCTACTTCTCCTCGTTGAATCTCATACCTGGCTATTTCAGAAAAAGGAATCCTACTGCCAGTGTCGGTAGTAATCCACATATTATCCAAGTTCTTAATGGAAGAACGATCAGAGCGGTCATACCGAACCCAAACCCGAATTTCATCCTGCCCTCTTTGAAAACGTTGGGCTTCAAAACCAAAAAATCCATAACGTACCTGATCCATCACACTTTGCAGCGTAAGACCTAAAGGGTATGCATTTTCCTTTAATCGGATTTTTATTTCTTTAATCCCAACCGGATCATTATCCAAAACATCCTTTAACAGGGGATTTTTTTCCAACTCTTGTTTTAATTCAACTTTTGCCTCCTTCAAATCCTGGATATTATTACTAATAAGAGATATAGAAACCGGCTTTCCTCCAAAGTTTGAACCTGAACTATAGGTGATTTTTTCCGCCCCATGGACCATTCCCACTCTTTCTTGAATGGCATTGGAAACTTCATAAGCCGCAAAATCCCGGTCATCTCCCGGCATCAGATCCAAATCCAAATAAGCACGGTTGGTTCCTGGGCCTATCCGCTTTGAAAAACTTGTAATCACTGGGATATTTCCGGTTTGTTTCTCTGTAAATTCCAAATTTACCTGGTAGGCTACCCTTGAAATTCTTGTGATAATGGAATCAGTAATGGCCTCGTTGGTTCCCTGGGGCATAGAAAGGTCAATAGTTACCCGATCACTGTCCTGAGCAGGGAAAAATGTGGTTTTAATCACTCCTCCGGCAATCCCCCCAATTGTCAAGAGCAATGCCCCCATAATGATAGAGAAACTCAGAAATTTATTATTTAAAACAAACTTTAAAGCCGGCCCATAAATTTTATGTTTCATAAAATCCATGAATTTATCTGTAATAACATTCAACTTATTCTTTTTTGGATTCCTGGAGAGTGCCTTAGAATGGGCAATGTGAGCAGGTAAAATAATTAAGGCCTCCACAAGAGAAACGCTTAAAGTAATGATGACCACAGTAGCAACTTCTCCAAACAAATCTCCGATATCACCATCCATAAAGTAAAAAGCAGAAAAAGCCAGAGTAGTAGTCAACAATGCGGACATGATTGGAGGAATTACTTCCAGCGTTCCTTCCACGGCGGCACGAACCCGGCTTTTTCCCTGCTGGTAATGATCATAAATATTCTCAGCGATTACAATTCCATCATCCACCAGGATCCCGATCACTATGATCATTCCAAAGAGTGAAAACACATTAATAGTCAATCCCAGCTTTAGGGCAAAAATAAACATACCCAAAAAAGCCACTGGTAATCCTGAAGCAACCCAAAATGCCATTCGACTATTAAGAAAAAGAGAAAGGAAAATCAAAACCAGAATAATCCCCATTATTCCATTGTCCACCAATAACTGGGTTCTTTCTTTCAGAGTACGGGATACATCAGCAATAATGTGCAACTGCACATTGTTATATTGCTGATTAAATCGCTTTACATATTCTCTTATTTTTGCTGCCGATGAAATTAAATCTTCATTATTGGTTGTTTTGATTCTTACCCTTACCGATGGCTCACCGTTAAAGTAAATTCGACTTGGGTCTTCCGCCCAACGGTCCCTCACTTCAGCCACGTCTTTCAGCCGAATACTATTTCCTGAGGGATCTGCTCTTACAATAAGGTTATCCAATTCATCCCCATAATAAAAGCGATTATTAGCCCGGATTAAATATTCCTCAGCATCCGTCTTAATATTCCCCCCAGTCACCAAGATATTGGCCTCAGACACTGCCCTTGCTACTTCTTCAAAGGTTAGATTAAAGGCCCTAAGGTCATTTTCACTAACAGCAACCTCAATTTCTTCTTTAGGGAAACCTGTAATTCCTACCTGTGAAATTCCCTCTATTGCCCTTATGTCATTCTCAATACGACGGGAAATCGCTTTTAAAGTTCTTAAAGGAACATCCTGTCCACTAATGGCAAAACTTAGGGTTTCTTCTTTATCTAAATCCTTGGAAATAACCGGGGGATCCATACCTGCCGGGAACGAAGAAACCTGATCAATAGCATTTCTAACATCATTGAGCACCAAATCAACATTCTGTCCCTTTTCCACCTCAATAGTTATGGTGGCCTCATTTTCAATGGATTCGGAAGTCACTCGATCAACCCCTACTACCCCCTTTAAATTATCTTCGATTTTTAAAACAATTCCTTCTTCAATCTCAAGTGGAGAAGCCCCCGAATATGATATGCTTATAGTTATAAATCTAGAGTCTACCTGTGGATAAAAGGAGGAACGCATGGTCCACATACTAATCGCCCCAAAAACAACAAAGGCAATCACTACTAAATTTACAGCGATTGGAAAATTAATAAAATGGCTTAATACCTTTCTCATATAATCCGTAGTGGAATGACAAAAAAATTTTATTACACCGTCCTACCGGTGAAAAAATTGAAAAAGTATAGTAGGTCCAGATAATTGGCTATTTATTACCCATAAGGCAGGGTGCACAACTAAAAAATAAAGGAAATTATGATTCCAACTCTTTACTAATCTTTACCGGCATCCCCACAAAACCTCCAGGAACAGGTTGGGTGAGCACCTGAATTCCATTGGGAAGCCCTTTTACCACAACGGTACCTTTCTTAAAATAAACAGGTTCCACTTCCTGATAGTCTAACACACTATCTCTTACAACATATAATCTCGAATTTCCCTCTAATAAACTACGGGAGACTTCAAAGGCATCCTCTACCTCCTTAACTTGTACAGAGGCTTCCAAATACATTCCCTCTTTTAAATCTCCCCCTTTCACCTGTATATAAGCTTGCACCGTTTGTGTTCCCTGATCTATTTTTCCGTTGACCCTTATCACTTTACCTTTCCAGGTTTCATTACGTTGCAAATCATTTAAGTGTACTTCTTCTCCTAACCTCAAATATTTACTAAAGGCCGCATTCACTGCTATTTCCATCTCAAAAACAGTAGGATCAATAAATTCTCCTAGCTTTTGCCCTGAACGAACCAAGGTTCCCTGGGTCACTAAAGCTTCGGTTAAAACTCCATCATAAGGTGCTCTAATATCAAACTTATTTAAATGCACCTCCATGTTTTTTACACTGTAAAAACGGGTATAAACTCCTCTTCCGGAAACAAAAAACCGTTCCATTTCCATTGAAGGCTCGGGCAAGGGATTAACAGGTTTTTTTACATCAAAATTTTTCAAATATTCCTCCCACTTAGGATAGGCCTCTGGAAA
The DNA here is from genome assembly GCF_009711365.1 of Xanthovirga aplysinae. GTDB lineage: Bacteria > Bacteroidota > Bacteroidia > Cytophagales > Cyclobacteriaceae > Xanthovirga > Xanthovirga aplysinae. The sequence continues at coordinate 5,180 of NZ_SMMB01001239.1, forward strand.
GTCCATGCGCAGATCGGGCAACATAGAAGTGATTTGATTATAGAGATTACTTTTTTCGGCCAATAAACTAGCATTATACTCCGTACTATTAATATGAAGTAAGGTTTGCCCTTTTTTATAATATTGACCTGGTTTAAATTCAGGTCTTGTTCGGTTTAAAACACCCTCCACCTCAGAATAAAGATCTACTTTATTCTTAGCGATCAAATTTCCACTGGCAGAAATCAATATAGGAATGCTATGATTGCGCACTTCCTGGGTAAAAACGGTTTGAACAATTTTTTGAACCTGGGGAGTAGTACTTTTCTTTGCCCTTAGAAGACCTACAAACCCTCCCAGTGCCAGAATTATAACCAAAATCCCAATCCCAATACTGATTCTTTTTTTACTTAAATATTTCTTAATCATTTAAAAAAATATGGTTTTTTAATAAACTTCCACTTGTTGGCACTTATGAACATAAGAACATCCTTAATCGGAGAAGTATATTCATGTTATCCTTAAAAAATTGACCCATAACATTAATAATTAATAAAAAACAGAACATATTAAGTAAATTTACATAATGAATATATCCAGAATATTTTTTGCCTTTTACTTGTTTAAACATAAAGATAGCATATTCAACCTAAAAGTCCATGGACTATTTGAGCCAAACTTTCCAAAAAAAATAAAGGAATAAATCAACAAGCTGATTTTCAAAATTTTAATTAAAAACCACACTCAGACTCTTTATGACAGCACTTTGATGAGATAAAAACGGACAAGTACACTAATAAGTGCATTAAAAAATTTCTAATATCTCCAAAAGGATTAATTGAAGTAAAATAAAGAGGACAAAAAGAGGATAACAAGAATTTAAAATAGAATCTTGCTAGATAAAATATTGAAGAAGTAACAAAAGAATAAATTCATATTTGGGGTATCTTAAACAGACTTGGACAATTATAAACTGGATATTGCAGAAATAATTTAATCACTCCTTTTTCCTCTTTAGCTTTCTATATTGGATGACTTTAGAAAGTAATCTAACATCGCTCTATTACGATCTTGAAGATGCACTTTCAATTTATAGGGAAGAAGCCTAATCCATTTGATTACAACACTTTTTTAATAAATCTAACAAGAGAAGCTCGAAAACACAAGGAACCCCCTACCCCAATATTATTGTTTTAATTACAAAAGCAGTAAGGGTAAAAAGGCCGGGGAAGGTGCTTTTTTAGCCTTACAATTTTATTTTTCTGGTGATCCTTAAGGAACAACTAACGAGACATAAAAATGAAAACAAAAGACATTACCCTTAGGTGGACACTTAGAGTAATTGGACTCCTGTTTTTGCTTGGAATTCCGACATTTATGTATTTTTGGCCTGAAGCCTGGAGTTGGGAACCCCGTCAAACTGAGTACGAAAATATGATTATTGGCATTTATGCAGTATTGGGGATTTTCATTCTGCTTGCCTCCAGAAATCCATTAGAAAACATAAGCTTAATTTGGTTTGTCATTTGGTCAAGCCTTGTTCATGCCACTATAATGGCTATTCAAGCTTTCTTTGATCCAATTGAAACCCCAAATCTATATGGAGATATTCCAGCACTATTCCTGGTGGCCATAATTTTATTGTTACAAATGCCAATAAGTAAGGAGAGGTACAGTATTAGAGAATAAAAAAAGAAACAAATCCGTCTTTATAATTTTTGAATATAGCTTTACTTTCCTTTGCATAAAATTTCCATCCGAATAATTAGAAAGAACAATGTCAGCTTCGGCCATAAATGACCGAAGCTGAAAATATCAAAAATTAAATTTGGCTCCCAGGTTGAATCGTCGATTTGTCCAGTCTTCCCTAAAAGTGCGATTTCTTTCTCCCTGAAAATAGCGCAAAGGCTGATTGGTCAGGTTATTGGCACTTACAAAAATTCTCCAATGATCATTTAACGTATAGGTGCTGTTAAAATCCATGAAAAATTGCTGATCATAGTAAACATCCATTGTCGACTCTTCATCCAATTCATCCAAAAAAGCACTGCTATAATTTCCAGAAAGGCGAAATTCCCAATTTTTCCAATCATAGGAAAGAGAAGCATTGAGGCTATGCTTAGAAGTTCCTGGAAGGCTTATCTTTTCTCCACGGTCTGGAATACCGTAAGCCCTTGAATTGGTATAAGTATAATTAGCATATACCCCAATTCCCTTCAAAAAACCAGGCAAAAAGTATAAATCTCTTTGAAAGGCAATTTCCAGACCATACAAATGGGCATATCCTCCATTCATAGGTAGTATTACCTGATTAAACAACTCTCCACTAACCGGATCCAAATAATTGGATTGACGATTGGTATAAATAAAATCGGTAATATATTTATAAAAAGCCCCTCCAGTAAGTAATCCTGCATTACCAAAATACTTTTCTGCCATAAAATCAAGATTATACGAATTTGCAGCCTTCAGGTCAGGGTTTCCTAAGGCTATCCTATTGGTTTGAAAATTAATCTGCCTATAGGGTGCCAGATCCGCATATTGAGGCCGGGCCAGGGTATTCGACCATACAAGACGAAAAATAAGATCTTCTTCCGGGATGTATTTAAATTGAAGGTGAGGGAGCACATTTAAATAACTCCTTTCGGCTTCTGTCTCCCTAATATTTTCTTCCCCATCCACTTCATACCCATTCGAAGAAGTATGAGTTGCTTCCAGACGTACTCCGGTAAGCAATGATAGTTGATCAGAAAGTTGTTGGTTATACATCACATATCCAGCCCAAATGCCTTCTCTCACCTGAAGGTTTCCTGTTAAATAATCAATTACATCATCTTCCATCCTAAAAATATCAGGATTATTTAAAGCCAGACCACCTAAAAACCGATGGTCCACAAAATTCCCCAAAGAGTATTGATCACCTGGCATAAATTGGGAGCGTTGGGGGGCATATAGATTTACCTGATTTAACAGCTGATAATCGTCAACCAAAGGAATGAAGTTATAAATGCTATTATCAATGATTTTCAATTTATTCCTGTATCGGCTTCCAAATTTCAATTGTCTTTTTTCATCGAAAGTATATCGTAGATCCAACCGGAAATTTTTATCTTCCTCAGAAGTAAATTCATTTTGTTCCCAAATTCTATGGAGTTTAAAATTCTTGTTATTATTAGTTTCAAGAGGTGTATAAACCGGACGTCTTGAATTTTCATTAGCCGATAAAGGGCTAGTGGTGGTATATTCCATAAATAGGCTATGTGGATTATTCTGAGACGCTCGGGCAAGAGCTAAAGACCAATGCAAATCTAATTTACCAAAATCATGTTCACCTGCCAAAGATGAAAAATAGATTCGTTGATCTTCTAAAAAACGGGAATTTTGCCCATTTTCAGCTCCCGCTACTGTTTGTCGTCTAACCCTACCATCTACGATGCCATTTTCATCCAGTTGACCTATGGGTTCGTAAATCAATAAATATTGATCCCTGTATTCATTATGGTGCGTATATAAATTTCTTAAATAAAGTTTATTGGATTCATTAAAGGTATATTCAAAATTCAAAGCAGCGGATATGCGTTCCCGAGTCACATTGTAAGTACTGATATTTTGTTGTGCAACCATTGGGTTTCCTTCCTCATCCTTATCCCACAAGGCTTCAATATTATCCACTAGAAGGTCATTATGATACCAGGAAATATTCCCAATAACCCCCAATCTTTCTTTAAGGAATCGATTCCCATAACCCAGGCCTCCATTAACCAAAGGTTTTCCATTAGAAGCATTAATTCCAGATTGAAAATCACCAAATATATTTCTACTATAAGGAGCCTCTCTCAGCAACAGGTTCATAACCCCTCCAATGGCATCTGCATCCATATCCGGAGTAAGGGCTTTAAATAATTCAATACCCTGAATCAAATTTGCTGGAATAAGATCAACCTCTACGGCCCGTGAGCCAGCTTCGGCAGAAGGCAAACGCTCCCCGTGAATTGTCACAGAACTCCATTCAGGGCTGGTACCCCGCACCATACCTACCTCAGCTTCTCCCTGGTCCATTTGCATGGTTACACCAGGGATCCTCTTCAAAGCATCTCCAATGTTCATATCAGGAAACTGCTCGAGCTGATCATTTGAAACAATAGTGGCAATCTGACTTATTTTCTTTTGTGTTTTAATTGCAGAAGCCTGAGAACTCATTGCCTGAGATTGGACCACGACGGACTCCCCTAACAAAACACCAGCTTGCAATTCAAAATTATAGATAACCGCCGCGCTTTCATTTATAGTTATAATTTTTTTGACAGGCTGATAACCCACCGATTGTACCTCTACCTCATAGTCACCAACCGGAATATTGGTAAGGATATAATTCCCCTCGAAACCGGTAACATCCCCCTTGCTAAGGCTTTTAATATAAACGGTGGCCCCTATAACAGTCTCACCGTTTTCGTTTTCCTTCACGGTTCCCTTAAGAATTCCTGACTGTCCGAAACTATCCAGACTAATCACCAAAGTCATTAAAAAGAATATAGATTTAATATGATTTAACATCGACTTATTTTTAAAAAAATTTATTAGAAAAAATAAAAGGATTTCTTAAGGATGTTGTTCCCTAAAATCCTGTGAAAAGGCTTTTTTTTAATGCAAACTATTGCTCAACTTTACAATATTTAACTGTACTAAGTCAATTTTATACAAAGAAGAACCTACCAAAATGAGCAATTCGGTTTTATCTTAGAAAAAACACTTACAATATTTTCTTCGAGAACAAAGGTTTGCATTCCTTAAGTGTTAAGGTTAGAACGAGAAGATTTTTTCACTTAACTACTGTCAATTTTTCTTTTCACCTTATTCTTTTTGAGCAAGTCCCTTCAAACAAAATAATTGGAATAACGACTTCCTTTTAAGGGAACCTCAAAAATTGCTACAAGGGAATATAAAGGACTATTGAGTTTGAGAAAATGGAATAATCCCTTCCTCATTCCTTGTTGACAATACCTAGAAAGTAATTGATCTCCTGATCCAAAAAATATTAAATGAAATTAGGTGGGTGGTCAATGAAAAGAACAAAGCTTTGTGGCACCCCAACATTTAATGGGATTTCCCAATGCAGCAAGAGTTCCTTTACGGGTTGAATGATAATAATAGAAGAAATATCAAAAATTAGAGGGGTTTTAAGGGCAATCTTGCTTTCAACACCCTCATCAGAAAAATCTTGTATGGGGAGGTCAAAGCAGTAATAAGTAAACATTTCTATCACACTTTCAATCTCATTCTCCATTTTATTGGGTAATAGACAATCATCGACATTCACACTCATATTGAGCAACTGAATGCAAAGAAAAATACTAATAAACACACTATTTCCCCTACAAGTCTGGAGCATACAATCTAAAAGTAGAAAGAAAAAACTTTATTTAATTTAAATCCCTTATAGACTAAAGAAGGCTACGGCCACCCCAAAATAGATTAATAATCCTGTTACATCTACGACTGTAGTAATAGCCGGACTAGCAGCAACGGCCGGGTCACCGCCAAACCTTTTTACCAAAAGTGGCAAAGCGGCACCAATGATGGTAGCAGTAATAACTTGTAAAGACAGGGCTAATGAAATAGCAAAGGCCACTTGACCTAAACTAAGAGCAGCAGGAATTTCCGTTTCCCAGGAGAGAAACACCACCTTTGCAAAAGCCAATGTCCCCAAGCAAACCGAAAGAAAGAGGGCAATCCTAGTCTCTTTCCAAATCACCTTAAACCAGTTAGCAACACTAATCTGTCCCAAAGACATCGCACGGATGACTACCGTAGCTGCCTGGCTTCCTGTATTTCCACCTGTATCCGCCACCATCGGCATATACAAGGCCAAAATTAATAACTTGTCCAACACCCCTTCAAAATGATGAATCACCATTCCCGACACAATACCAACCGCTGCCAAAGAAACAATCCAGACTACCCTTTTTTTGAAATGCTGCCAGGAAGAAGTATCCAGATAATCTAACTCTTCTTTAGCAGGAACAATACCCATAATCTTTTCCAGGTCTTCGGTATCTTCTGCCCTGATAATTTCAATGGCTTCATCGTGGGTAACAATTCCCACCAACTGTCCTTCGGCGTTTAAAATAGGAATGGCCACCAAATCATACCTGGCAATCTGGGAGGCCACAGCTTCCCGGTCATCATCCACTCGTGCAAAGACATATTCTCTATGTAAAGCATCCCTAACCAGGGTTTCCGGTTGATTTAGCATTAGATCTTTCAAGGTAATAAAACCTTGCATTCGCATATCCTTATCCACTACGTAGACATAATAAATCATCCGCTTGGAAGGGGCATCAGCCCGTATTTTTGCAATGGCTTGTTCACAGCTCATGTCTAAAAGCACAGTGGCAAAATCGGTGCTCATGATACCTCCAGCAGTTTCCGGAGGATAGGCACTTAATTTAATTACATTCTCACGTACCAATTTGGACAAATAGGGTAGCAACATGGTTTGCTCCTCTACAGTCATTTGCTGAAATAAATCTGCTCTACTTTCAGAATACATATTCTCAAAGGCTTCAGCAAATGTCATCCGATCCAACAAATGAAATAATTCAATTTGTCTGCTGAAATCAAACTCCGATAAAATCAGCCCCTGTTGCTGTACCGTAAATTTTGGTAAAATCTGCAGTAGATGCTCATTTTCCAGTTGTCCAAGAATTTCACCTACCTCTACAACAGGCAATTCCTGCAAAACAGGTACTAATTCTATTAGATTGTTTTCCTCTAAAAGTTCATCAATCAACAGCTGTTTTTCTCTTACAGTCATTTTCTTTCTCTTGACATCCTAGCATTAATATTTTACTATATTTCCCATTTCTTTAATGGACACCTCCTTCTTAGAAACCATAAATTCAGCAGATATAATCATCGTAACGGAGGTATTACCATTCATTTTTCTTAAAAAAGCAGTTTTAAGCGCTTCATTTGGACTACCCAATTTTTAATTAAATCATGAATTCACTATTCACTCTCACCATTTTTAAAAGTCGAAAGTTTAAAATCGGGACGGACCTGTCTGGAACTGGATTTATTGGCAAACCTCTGCAATTTGTTACCCACTGGCCTTAAAATGAAATGCGTTATTACAACTAAAAAAGTCGTGAGGAAGGCTTCTATAAGTAAACCTACACCAGTCATAGTTCCTACAGCTGCCGAACACCAAAGCGTAGCTGCTGTATTAAGTCCTTGCACATTAACGCCATCCCGCATGATCACCCCTGCTCCCAAAAAGCCAATTCCACTTACAATTTGAGCTGCAATTCGGCTAGGATCTCCTACTTCATTCGTCAAACTTTCAGAAAGAAGCAAAAAGCTAGCTGCCCCAATTGCCACTAGGGCATTGGTTCTTAATCCGGCATTTCTGTTTCGCCATTGGCGTTCCAATCCAATGCCAGCACCTAGCAACATTGCCAGGCTTAATCGAAAAATAAAATCTAAAGTAGACATAACTACCTCCTTTCCTGTTTTAGGTTGGACAATCCATTGAAAATTAAACTATCGGTTTTAAACCGAACTTTCAGGAAATAAAGTAGTCAGTCAAGGAGGAATGGAAATTACAAAAAACCAAATGCTGATTAAATGATAGGCATCAGAATAGGCAAAGAACCAATTATGTCCTACTATACTAGGCTTAAAAAATTTTGGGGTATTAGAAGAACAAGGATGAGATAGGTAAAAAAAGTTAAAACAAAGGTTTTCCTTTCCAGCAATAGGTGAGTTAGCTGAAGGATAAACAAATGAAGCCTGGGTTATGTTGGAGCACAACATCACCAAGCCCACAGTTGCCAGGGGCAATATGGTTATGCGACAAAGCATATTGTTTGCTTAAACTATAACTGGGTCCTGCGTCCATTTTATTTTTTATAATCATTTTAAATTTGATGCAAATGTATGGCTTTTTTTAATAGAGAAAAAACCGAGCAGATTGTTTCTTGTAATAAAACGATAAATTTAACTTCTTCATACAGACAGAGTTTCTAATAATAGAAAAAAAGCATCTCGATAATTGTAAAACCTGTAAGCAGAATTAAACTAATTATAATGCCCACAATCTGAAATTGACGAATAAATCTCTTTTCAAGGTTATCTTTGGCTATAATTTTCATGATGTGATTTATTTAGAAGATTAAACTTTAGTTTCAGGAATTGGTGGATTTTGAAGAAACTATAATTGTTTAGCCCCGAATAATTCTATAATATATTCTTTCCTGATTCCGGAGTTTGAGAGTATTTAAATAAAAAGGATAGTTTTCCCTTCGTC
>NZ_SMMB01000446.1 GCF_009711365.1 Xanthovirga aplysinae
TTTTTCAAAGCTGAAAAATTTTATATTCTAACGGAAACCTTATCTCCATTCCAGAAAAAAGGTATTTTCCTCATTTCTGAATACACTGGTTCCAAGTGGTTTACCTTCCCTAGAAAGCACTTCTTCTAGCCAATCTGTATCTGATTTTGAAGCTCGATTAATTTTAAAATGTTTTGTATGCATAGGGACCATCCGTAGCTCTAAAAGGTAACCCGTGGAGGGCTCCATAGTGAGTAAATAGATCAATGACAAATCATCTCTGAACTCTTCATATCCCCTAATCCCCTCATAATCATCTATAAAATCTCCACAGCCATAAAGAATCGGTTTATTTTTATATACTTCTATGCCCTTTATATGATGACTTGAATGACCATAAATGATATCAACTCCCATTTCATCAATTAATTGGTGAGCAAATTGTCTTTGTTCTGAATAAATCTGGTATCCCCAGTTTCCTCCCCAGTGAATAGAAAACAGTAAAATATCCCCCTTTTTCTTATTAACCTTATTAATGTTTTCCTTAATGGCTAACAAGGATTCGGAAGAAAAATCTTTTAAAAAATTTATTCCGGCTTCTTTTTCAGATGCGGCCCAAATAGAGGGAACTCCACTAGAGGTCATGGCATAAGCAAAAATCACCACTCTTCCTTTTTTGCTCACCTCAATAATCAAGGGTTCCTGAGCTTTTTGAAGGCTTGAACCCGCTCCTACTGTCTTAATATCTACTCCATTCAATGTACTAATGGTTTCCTTCAGACCAGAATACCCCCAATCCAGCAAATGGTTATTGGCCAAGGCGCAGACATCGACTTTTAATTGAGTCAGGCAAGTTACATTAGCCGGACTCATCCTGTAATTTATTCCTTTATCTTTCCAAAAATCATCACTTGCAGTTACTGCTGTTTCCAGGTTAATGATCCTTAAATCTGGATGAAATTGGTCCAAAACAGCTAAGGCTCCTCCCCATATGTAACTGTAATCGACAGGCCAAGGGATTTGTCCATTTGCATTTTCTGCTAGTTCCAAATACCCTTTAGCACTTTTCAGGTATGACTCATGTATTTGGGGGTTGGAAGGGTGAGGTAATATTTGATCAATACCCCTGCCAGTCATAACATCACCACATAAAAATAGGGTAATAGGAGCAACTTCACTTGATTTTTCTCTTAAAAACCTTGAGACTGCCATCGATTTTTGAGGATGAATTTATCGTTACAAATAAGCATTTGAAGTTCAGTTTTAAGTTCAATTATTAATAATTACTACAGAAAAGCTAAAAGGGCTTAATCTATTATTTTTCCCTATCCCTATAAATTTCTAATGACCCCTTTTGTTTTTTGCCATTTTTTCAACTCTCAATTAATTAGATTGTCTCATGAAAAAGGCTGACCTTAAAAGACCAGCCTATATTAAACAGTATGGGCAATACTGTAACTAAGGGATTAAATCCCCTTATCTTGGGTCATAATAAAAGTGTTCGTTCACAATTTTATCTCCTTTCCAGGTTTGCACCGCCACTTGGTTCAATTTTTTCCTATTTCCATCTCTGAAGGTAACATCCATTGACCACTCCACCATAGCCGTATTTCCCACACAATTACAGTTTTTTACCTCAGCTGCGTTAAAGGACTTTATATTTTCCATAAATTT
>NZ_SMMB01000058.1 GCF_009711365.1 Xanthovirga aplysinae
GAGTGGAGCGAATAGAAAAGCAAATGTAGGCATAAGTAACGATAAGGCGGGTGAGAAACCCGCCCACCGATAGACTAAGGTTTCCTGATCAACGCTAATCGGATCAGGGTTAGTCGGGACCTAAGGCGAACCCGAAAGGGGTAGTCGATGGACAACAGATTAATATTTCTGTACCATCTTATTGTAGTGATGGGGTGACGGAGTAGTGAAAGGTCTGCGTACTGACGGAATAGTACGTTGAAGCGAGTAGGTATACG
>NZ_SMMB01000425.1 GCF_009711365.1 Xanthovirga aplysinae
AAAGGCTGGCGACGACCTACTCTCCCACCGGTGAAGGCAGTACCATCGGCGCTGTTGGGCTTAACTTCTCTGTTCGGAATGGGAAGAGGTGGACTCCAACGCTATAATCACCATAAAATCTTAAATATCTTTATGACATAAATAATGTAAGGAAAGTAAAACACTAAGTGTATACGGAAAGCTTACGGGCAATTAGTATCGCTCGGCTATGACCTCTCAGCCTTTACACCTGCGACCTATCAACGTCATCATCTCTAACGACCCTTATAAAGAAATCTCATCTTGAGGTGGGTTTCGCGCTTAGATGCTTTCAGCGCTTATCCCGTCCCAACGTAGCTACCCAGCAATGCACCTGGCGGCACAACTGGTACACCAGCGGTTAGTCCATCCCGGTCCTCTCGTACTAAGGACAGAACCTCGCAAATTTCTAACGCCCACAACAGATAGGGACCGAACTGTCTCACGACGTTCTGAACCCAGCTCGCGTGCCACTTTAATGGGCGAACAGCCCAACCCTTGGGACCTTCTCCAGCCCCAGGATGTGACGAGCCGACATCGAGGTGCCAAACCTCCCCGTCGATATGAGCTCTTGGGGGAGATCAGCCTGTTATCCCCAGAGTACCTTTTATCCTTTGAGCGATGGCCCTTCCATGCGGAACCACCGGATCACTATATCCTAGTTTCCTACCTGATCGGCTTGTTTGGCCTCACAGTCAAGCACCCTTATGCTATTGCGCTCTGCGTACGGTTACCAAGCGTACTGAGGGTACCTTTGAAAGCCTCCGTTACTCTTTTGGAGGCGACCACCCCAGTCAAACTACCCGCCAAACAATGTCTCCTATAAGGATTAGGCATCAGATAAATAAAGGGCGGTATTTCAAGGGTGATTCCACGATGCCTGGCGACACCGCTTCATTATCTCCCGCCTATCCTACACATCATTTACCCAATACCAATGTTAAGCTGTAGTAAAGGTTCATGGGGTCTTTCCGTCCCGTTGCTGGTAAACGGGCATCTTCACCGTTACTACAATTTCACCGAGCTCGTGGCTGAGACAGTGCCCAGATCGTTACACCATTCGTGCAGGTCGGAACTTACCCGACAAGGAATTTCGCTACCTTAGGACCGTTATAGTTACGGCCGCCGTTTACCGGGGCTTCAGTTCAATGCTTCTCCCGAAGGATAACACCCCCCTTAACCTTCCGGCACCGGGCAGGTGTCAGGCCTTATACTTCATCTTTCAATTTCGCAAAGCCTTGTGTTTTTGCTAAACAGTCGCCTGGGCCTTTTTACTGCGGCTTCTCCCGAGGGAGTAAGCGCCCCTTCTCCCGAAGTTACAGGGCCATTTTGCCTAGTTCCTTAGCCACGGATCACTCGAGCACCTCAGGATTCTCTCCTTGACTACCTGTGTCGGTTTGCGGTACGGGCATCTTACTGCGTAACGCTTAGAGGGTTTTTCTTGGAAGTCTGATTAGGGTCATTATCCACGCACCCGAAGGTTTGTGGTACTATCACGTTCAGCACA
>NZ_SMMB01000794.1 GCF_009711365.1 Xanthovirga aplysinae
GTTGTATATAGAAAGGGAAAGGAATTACTTTTCACCCTCAGTCGGGCAAACCATTTCGGATGGCCCAAATAAAATCTGAATCTACCCAATAAATATTACCCAGGCCATTATCGTAAGTACTTAGTCGTTTAATATAATTGTCATAGGTTTTCTTTTTAAAAGAATAAAAACGATTCTTTCTGTAGCTAGTAAAAAAGAAATACTCACCGTCTGGAGAGATAATAGGACAATATTCCATGTCTTCTGAATTAATTTCCGGCCCCATATTAACGGCTTTGGTCCATTTACCATCCATAAAAAAACTGATGTAAAGGTCACCCCTTCCCATACCATCCGTTCTCCCCCAAGAAGTAAATATCAAAAAGTCTTCTTCCGGAGAAATATATGGATCTCCCTCATTAAGGGGGCTATTAATGGCATCCCCCATATTAACTACTTTATAGGTTCCATTTTGGAATACGGCTTTATAAATATCACCTCTTCCATGCCCATGGTCATAGGCAGCTGAAAAATAGATATTATTATTTTTACTGACCGAAACATAAAACTCATTTTTTTTGGTATTGATGGGAGCACCAACGTTTAAAGCAGCAGACCATTTGCCATCCTTCTTATCTACATACCAAATATCAAAATCCTCAGGTTCAATATCAGCAGGGTCAGAAGGCCTTCTAGAAATGAAATAAAGCCGTTTTCCATCTGGTGAGAAAAAGGGATCTGCATCCGAATATTTACCCGAAAAAGGTGCTATTGTGGGGCCTTCCCATACCCCTTTCTTCTTTTCATATTGTATAATAGTATAATAATCCCTAAGAGGGTCGGCAATGGTGAAAAAAAACTCTTTTTTATTTGGGGAAAAAGCCGCGTTCAATTCCTGAAACCCCCTGGAAATCACTCCCGGGGCAAATACCTTCACCTGTTCGTCAGCCTTAAAACCAAAATAATCCCCAACTAGAGGATATTGATTGTCCTGACCATGCTGACCACCATAAGGTTCTCTCTTCTTTGGACTACTACAGGAAATGATTATCATTAAAAAACAGAAGAAAAGAGTATGAAATACTTTCATAATTTAATGTTTATTATGACAACTTACTTAAATCAAATTAATTAGTCCCCAAACCCTTTAATGGCCTGACAAAGATGAGCGATTTCTGCACGCTCAAAATTCAGAAATTTTGAGAAAGCACAATGTAAAAGTAGGCTCTAAATATAGAATGATCTTCTAGGGGTTAATCTCAATAAGAAGGGACACCTTTTCTAATTTTTTTTCCTCAATTGGAGGTTTCATTTTCTGCTGGTTGATTTTCTTTCTACTTCTCTCTAAAATAATCAATAAAGTCCGAAATAAAAAAATGCACATTATTCCCAAAAAAAGGCAGGCTTTCAATTTTGAAGGGACCTTCCTCTGTATAGGTTACATAAAAACTCCAAAGAAATGCATTTGGGGTTAAGAGCTTGTTTAAATATTTTGCTTTAATGCGAAAATGGAGTTTTGAAATGTTGATTGAGGCCTTTTTAAACTCGCCATCTCCGGTTACGAGCTCAAAAAGAAAAGAAAATGAGGCTATTCAAAAAAGGAAAAGTTTTGAGTGGACACTCTACTTTAACATTCTTTAAATTTCAACCATCTTTTATTTTCCCTTTTCAAGAATGATTGGAATTTTTCAGGAGCATCAGTTTGAATATGTATCTCTTTTTTGAAAACAGGATGAATAAACCTTAGACCTACTGCAGCCAAAAAGAGTCCTTTGTGCTTCAGAATTTTCTCTTTCTCCCCATACAATTTATCACCCACTATCGGAGACCCCAAGGATGCCAAATGAATACGTAATTGATGCGTTCTGCCAGTATGAGGTGACAATTCCAACAAGGAAACTACTCCATTTTGTAATGAAGAAACAGACTGCAATACAGTATACTCCGTAATTGCTTCCTGGCCTTCAATGGGGGTAGTGATTCTCCCCTTTACTGGAGGTTTACCCACCACAATGGCATTATAGTTTTTTTTAATGGAACGTTTTTCAAATTGTCCCCCTAGATGGATATGGGTACTTTTGGTTTTGGCTACCAAAAGCAGACCACAAGTCGGGCTGTCCAATCGATGAACAGGTTTTGGTCTATTTAAGACATCTTTCTGGGTTGAAGGTTGAAGATTGGCAGGCAATGCATTTTCGAGTGTTCGGAATTGATTACCATTCACGATTAGCCCTGAGGGCTTTTGTACTATTGCCAAATATTCATCTTCATAAACTACGTCCAAAGGAAGGCGGTAAGTTTTAGGAGGATTTAATTGATTATCAACCAATTCAATTTTATCACCAGGCATTACCCATTTACCTGATTCTCCTTTGTTACCATTTAACAGTAATTCACCTCTCTTCAGGGCCTTTTTAACACTATTTCTAGAAGGTAATTGATGGAAAAGACCAATGGTGTAATCCAAAAACCTCTCTGCTTTTGATGTTTTTTCTACAATATGCGTTTCAACAATTAACATAAAGAAGCAAAAAGGTTAGATTGGGTAATTTTCATTAATTCTTTTTAAAAAATGAGATCGAGTATTCAAGGCCCCTTTCGCCTTTTTGAGGCTTGTATACTCGAAAATATTTAAGAAAGTTTTTTGCCTTATTTTACTTCTTAGATTTACCTTTTTTTCCTTTGATGAAACCTAAATCAGTTTCCTGCATCAATTGTTGCCAATTTTTATTTTCCTCCTTGGAAAACTCAATGGTCTCTTGATAAATATTTTTATCTATTTCCATTCTTGGGATTTTTTTCCCAATAAAGTCTTCTATGGCATTTATGGACTCTTTTTCTCCTTTACTACAAAATGAAATAGCTAAGCCTTTCTCTTTTCCCCTACCAGTACGGCCAATTCGGTGAACATAATTTTCAACTTGGTCAGGAAGATCATAATTTACCACATAAGCTACGTTAGCAATATCAATTCCACGGGCACTAACGTCTGTAGCAATTAATAAGTTTATTTTTCCTTGCCTGAAAGCGGCTAATGCTTTTTGCCTTTTTTCTTGTTCTTTATTTCCATGGATGGTCAAACTTTCAATATTCACTCTTTCCATAGCTTTTTGTACACGCTCAGCCCTAACCTTCGTTCGAACAAAGGCCAAAATTTTACTATCGGGATGTTCATTTACAAGCCTTTCCAAGAAAAAGCGTTTGTCATCCATTTCCACAAAGGCTACTGCATGTTCCACATTTTTAGAAACAGGGTCTTTAGGAGATAGCTGAATACGAATAGGTTTGTGAACGATTTTATATGCCAACTTTTTTATGTTCTCATTGATGGTAGCAGAAAAGAATAAAGTCTGTCGTCTCTTTGGCAATAATCTAATCAAATCCTGTATATCTTTGATAAAACCCAGGTCCAACATGTGATCCGCCTCATCCAAAACCAACATTTCCAAACGATGTAATTTAATAAAACCCTGACTTACCAAATCAAACATTCGGCCGGGAGTAGCTACTAAAATATCGATTCCACTCTCCAGTTTGGCAATTTGATGATCTTGTTCTACTCCTCCAAACACAGAAAAGGCTTTTACTCTGCTATTTTGACCTATTTGCTTAAACACCTCGGTGATCTGAACCGCTAATTCTCTTGTTGGCACCATCACCAGACATTTGATACCATTAGTCCGTCCTTTTCTTTTTCGTTCTTGCAACATACTCAGGATAGGAATGGCAAAAGCCGCTGTTTTTCCCGTTCCCGTTTGAGCAATGGCCAAAACATCTTCTCCCTTAAGAATAGAAGGAATTGCCTTAAATTGTATGTCGGTAGGCCTTTTAAAATTTAATTTCGACAGACCTTTCTTAATTTCTGGGGATATACGGTAATCTTCAAACTTCATGCTGCTGCTCCTTCCTTTATCCTTTTGTCATAGTGTATTAAGTGTTGGGCCTCATAAAATCTACCCAAAGAAATGACAAAGATAGTGGCTTTCTCTTAATTATGGGGAAAAACGAAGACTATTGCTACTTATTCCTAAGCCCTTAACAAATTTCAGAAAAAGAATTAGTTCTTTAACAATATTTGTAAAATA
>NZ_SMMB01000660.1 GCF_009711365.1 Xanthovirga aplysinae
AGAGAATAATCATTCTGTTTTTTATCTCTTTTCTTAATCCTAAAAAAAGCCGCTACTTATGCAGTGCGGCTTTTATCTAAGATTTGATATTATGTGATCAAATTGACTTTAATCCAATCCTATCCCAATTTTTAAAGTAAATCCACTGAATCGGTCATCTTTGTAAGCAGTAGCTACTTCAACACTTCCAATGAAGAAGATTTCGGTTAAAGCATAACCTACTTCTAAGTAATTACCCATGGAAGGGGTGTAGAGGTAGTTAGCAAATAGGGTTTCACTCATAAATGTTTTATTTAGGATAGGAAGCCTTTTAAGAATTAATCGTTTTGAGTAAACGGCTGCATTTGCTTGAAGAAAGGCATCAGCTGTACTTTGTTCGTAGTAGTCAAACAAACGAAAATTCCCGAAAGCTCTTCCAAAATAGAAAGGGAGCTCAATGTTTCTAAAGTGATGATAATCCGCAAAGGTCATTTTTCTTTGATTGAAAAACTTACCCCCAATTACTTGGTATTCCAGTTCGTGTTGAAAAGATAATTCCTTACGCTGATGAACTCCTCCAGATAAGTAGTCATATCCAACCGAATTTTTGTTTTTGCCATGAAAAGCTTTTCTGTATGTCAAACTATAGGTTGGATTATCCGATCTTGCCATAATTTTTGCTCCTTCTTTTATCCTGTATCGTTGTCTAGGAGTATAACTTAGGGTAGCTGAAGCTATATAGGCCTCATTTTTACCAAAGTGCAATTGATCATTTTCAATTGTTTTGGGTTCATTCCTTGTGAAATCATATTTCCA
The DNA here is from genome assembly GCF_009711365.1 of Xanthovirga aplysinae. GTDB lineage: Bacteria > Bacteroidota > Bacteroidia > Cytophagales > Cyclobacteriaceae > Xanthovirga > Xanthovirga aplysinae. Next base: position 796 of record NZ_SMMB01000660.1, read on the forward strand.
ATCAATCAACTTATAGTTCGTATGATTAATTAGTTCTTGTCGGTTTGCATATTCAAGCGTATTACTAAGTCTTAAACCATTAGAAATGTCAATACCATTGGTGATTTTGAAATAATCTTTTTGGTAAAGTTTCATTAAGTTTTTCTTCAATAATAAGGTACTGAGCGTATTAAGGTCTTTATTTATTCCCGTTTTCTCGTTAAAATCAAAGGAATCTCTTCCGCCTTCTATTGAAAATCGTCCTCTAGAAAAAGGAGCATAATGTTGATTATAACTTCCAAAACCCATCCAGGTATTACGGGCCACGGCGTATTTTACTCCACCTAAAAGTTTATAGCCTTTTCCCTTTTTTGAATTTTTGTTATAGCTTAAAGTACTTTGAAATTTCCAGCCATCCACTGTGTTGTAGGAAAGGTCATTTAAAATACCAGAATAAACTATTTTCCCCTTAGCAAAGGAGCGGCCAGAAATTAGGTTACTGGTGGCTTTTATGGTTTTTCCAAAAAAGTTTTTAGGTTTGGAAGTGTCCTGTTCATTGGAAGAGTTATTCGAATTAGCATTCTCTTCTGATCCATTAAATGAAATAGTAACTGGTGATTTTAATGAATCTTTTAAATTATAACTTTCCAGCTCTCTTGCTGAAAGAGGAACAGGTCGGTTTTTTTCCCAATAATCATCCCCTCTTTTGGCTGCCAGAGAATCCACTTCCATGTTTAACCCTTCATTTTCCTTTATCTCCAATCCCTTTTTACGTTCGGCGCTAATTGCTTCCCGTTCCATTTTTCTTTTGAGCTTGCGCATATCTCGGTTGTTCATGTCTTGTTTCGTCAACAGCTCTTTTATTTCTTTCTGTCTTCTGGTCTTTGCTTCTAATTCCTTTTCTTCAGGGGCTTTCTCCTCCTTTTCTCCTTTTTCTTCGGACAGAGCTAAAGGAGCATGTGCTTGGACAATTGAATGATCAAGGGCTGGGTTTAAACCTAATTGATAATCGCTAACGGAAACCACATAATTCCCTGAAGCCTTTACTCCCATAAAACTTATATCAGCCTTAATATCGAATGTGACAGGCATCCAGACATTATTTTGTACTGGGGCGAAAGTTTGAATCAATTGAAAATCTCCGGCCTCCATGCTAAATTTCAGATTAACACTATGGATATTCCAATAGTCTTCTGCCACAAATAAATATCCTTCAAAAAGTCCTTCTCCTTTATGACGAGGAGTCACCTTGATTTTGTTGATAAATCGGTTGTTTTCCTCAAAAAAACCTTGATAATTAAATTTATAATGAGAAAAGGCGGTAGGAGCTAAAGGAGATAAGTAAGTATCCATTAGGCGTTCATTGTAAAAGTTTTCCATTACCATAGGAACAGGATTTGGAATAGAATCACTTAATGTAGATCGGGTAGAAATGATATGATTATGATAGGTATCGGGTTGTTCAAATTCTACTTCAGTGATGGATTCTAATACCATAGGTTTACCTAAATACTCTTTTATTTCTTTTTTGGTTTCTTTATCCATCATCCATTGGTATACTTTAGGTATGCGGTCTATACTAAAAGTTGCTTTGGTGTATGCTTTGGCTTTATACTCTTGAACTTGCAATTGGTAATATTTTCGCATCCCAATGGCTTTTCTCATAATTTGATAGGCAGGATCTTCTTTTTTTGCTTTTACTTTCACCGTTTTCAGCTTGACAATCATTTCTTTAAGCTGAATGTTTTGAACTATAAACTTTTCTCCTATATCAAATGCCCTCTGGATAGTTTCATAACCCATGGATTGAAAAAACAAATGATGTTTCCCCTGTGGTAGTTTTAAAATATAATCTCCATCTTCATTAGAGGTGGTGGAATATTGAGTACCTTCAGTGTAAATTGTAACAAATGGAATAGGATTACCTTGATAATCTGTAATTTTCCCTTTGATGCCTTGGGCATTAGTTTTTGTTAGGGAAGAAGACACTATTATAATAAGTAAAATGAAAAGCTTCTTTGGAAATAAAAATGGGCTAATGGTCTGTCTATCCATAAATTAGTTTTCAATGTTTGGTATTTAATAAAAATTTGAATTACTCACTTTAGTAAAGTGTGGTAAATCTAATGGTTTTTAGTACTTTTTGTCGAATTAGAATTGAAAAATAATTATATAAAACGCTTTTATTTGTTGATGGCTTTAGATGTTTTATTACATTAAATAATGTTTTAAACGAATTTTTTATTTAAATTTTACTTTTGTTTTTGAGGGGATACTTTCTTTTTTATAGAGGTTATGGGA
>NZ_SMMB01000657.1 GCF_009711365.1 Xanthovirga aplysinae
AATTGGAACACTGATCAACCATTAAATGAATGGTATGGGGTAACTACAAATGCTGAAGGTCGGGTAACAGAACTAGACCTGGCATTTTTTGGACTAAAAGGAGCTTTGCCACCTTCCTTTGGGGATTTAACCAATCTTACGAATCTCAACCTTAGTTACGGCAACGAAATCACCAGCTTGCCAGAATCATTTGGGCAAATAACTAAGCTTATATCCCTTAACCTTGATGGCAATCCAGTCAATAACCTGCCAGCATCTTTCGGACAATTAATTAATCTTACTACACTTAATCTCACTAGCAATGGACTCACTAGCTTACCAGAATCATTCGGGCAATTAAATAGCCTTGATGATCTTACCCTTGAGGGCAACCCACTTACCAGCTTGCCAGAATCGTTCGGGCAATTAAGTAATCTTACCACCCTTAAAATTAAATACAGCACCCTAACTAGTTTGCCAGAATCGTTCGGGCAATTATCTAAGCTTGCTATACTCGATCTTACCTACAATTCGCTTACTAACCTGCCAGCATCTTTCGGCCAATTAACTAATCTTATCTCTCTAGATCTCTCTTACAATACTTCACTCACTAGCCTGCCAGTATCTTTCGGCCAATTAACTAGCCTTACCAATCTGAATCTTTTTAACAATCAACTCACTAGCCTACCAGAATCCATTGGACAATTACAAGAGTTAAAGACGTTGGACCTTAAATATAACGGACTTTCATTTGCTGAACTTGAGAAAATACCCGAAGGCTTTAAATCCGATTATGAAAATTATTACCCACAAACGGTTGACAAAATAAAAACCATTCATTTTTTAGAAAATAACAGTATTCAACTACAAGCTGATATTACAAAAACTGAAAATGATCAATACTATTGGTATAAGAAAACAGCCTCCGGAAGCACTGAAATTACGTCCAATGAGCGGATAGAAATTAATGGCGATCAAATAAAAATTAATAATTTAACTGCAGCAGACGAGGGAGAATACTTTTACCAAGTGACTAACACTAATTTCGAAATCCCCTCTAATACTAACCCTTCCTTAGTACCCTTATCTAGCCACATACAAAATTTAAAAGTTGCCACATCTGAAACGGAAAAAACCTATGGAGAGACCGATTTTTACATTTATCTAAATAATGAAGACTATCAATTGAGTAGTTCTGAAACTTCTGTAGCTGAAATCATAAAGGAGGATAAGCATTATAAGGTAAATATAAAAAGGGCTGGAAAAACGACACTTACTGTCCAAAATCCAGATGAAGAATGGGAACTGACCATTCATAAAGCTCCTTTAACCATTACTGCCCATAACAAAAGCATCATTTATGGAGACCCTCTGCCTACTTTTGATGGAGTAGTTGAAGGCCTTCAATACGATGATAAGGCGCCTAAAGTTACTTATACCACCACTGCTCCAGATGATCGGGCGAAAGTGGTAGAAGTTGGTTATTCCATTACTATTGAGGATGAGAATATAGAAGATGTGGACGGTAAGCTTAGCAACTACGAAATAATTAAAGAGGAAGGGGTATTAATGGTCAATAAAGCCCTTCTCAACGTCACTTCCAATAACAAAAACACCACTTATGGAGAGGACTTACCTAAATTTGAAGGAACAGCTAAAGGCTTTAAATATGGTGATGAACAAAAAATAGAAATATCCTATGAAGTGGATAACCCTATTCACCCTACCGCTGGACAACATCCCATACATGCTAAACTGGATGATCCTGAAGATAGGTTAAAAAATTATACTTTAGAGGTTAAAGAAGGTTCATTGACCGTTGATAAAGCCACACTTGAAATTACTACTAAAGACAAAGTAAAAATTTACGGAGAGGTGCCCTCCAACGGAGAGTTATCCTCATTTGATGGTACGGTTACTGGCCTTAAATTCGATGATAAAGAAGATATGGAAGTATACTATTCCGTAAATGATCTTTCAGTCGGCTCCCATCGACTGGAGGTTAAACTCAAAGGTCCAGAAGATCAGGTGAATAGTTATGCATTAAATTATGTAAATGAATCTTCTATCACCATTCATAAAGCCCCTCTCACCATCAGGGTCAATGACAAAACCCTCACTTTTTTTGGAGAAAATATAGAGTTAGACGCAGAATTTGAAGGCCTCCAATACGATGATTACCCTAATATGCAGTACTCTTACCATGCGGATGGCAGTTCACCTACAGGTGAATATCCAATTATAGCTGAGATTTTAGGACCAGAAAAGATTTTCAGGAATTACGAAATAGAATTAATAAATGGTACACTAACCATTGGCTTAATAACGGGCAATGAAGAGGAAATTTCCCAACAAGAATTAGAACTATTTCCCAACCCCACTTTTCATACCCTCCAAATAAAATGGGAAAAACCACAGGCATGGAATTTAAGTGTAATTGACCTAAGTGGAAGGGTTCTTTTCCAGAAAGAAAGTAAACTACCCTCTAATCATTATCAACTAGAAACTAATAAACTTTCGGCCGGTCATTATTTCCTTAAAATACAGCTGGAGGATAAACTCCTTAGCCTGCCTTTCATTAAACAGTAAAAAAACTTAGGCTACCAACAAGAAACAAAGGCGGTTCCTGTTGTTTTTTGTTGGTGGGTAAGGCATTTTGATCGGTTATTTTCGCTTCTCTTTGAGGGATAAATAGTATAAGTCAAATATGTAAATTCAATATTTGTTGTTTAGGCTAGTCACTTTAAACCTAAAGAAAAGTATTAATAAAGATGTGAAATAAGTCCGATTAAAAAATCTAGTTGAGCAGTAAAGCCTGATATTAATGGTTTATTTTCCTAAAAAAATGAAATTCAAAACTACTTCCTTATGCTGTAATGTATTTCGATCCCCTTGGATTTCCAGAAAAACGGAACTTTTCTTACCGTTAATCACAGCTTTACCCCCTCTTTAATTAAATGCTAAATTTAATCAGGTAGGAAGAATACTTCGAAACCATCTTTCTCATTTAGAGTAAATTATTTCTTCCCTCGGAATCATGCTTTCACCGCTTTTGATACGGA
>NZ_SMMB01000432.1 GCF_009711365.1 Xanthovirga aplysinae
AAGACCGCTGGAACACCTTTGCTGATTATGCGCAGCAAGGTGCTAGTATTGAAGAACAAAATATGGTATTAAGCGGCCTCTTATCAATCAAAAACGACAATGAGGATGCCGCCCTGGATGCCTGGAGGTGGGGCCCCGAAGGGAAAGATGAGGCTGTAAATGCTATGCTAAGTGCAGGCAGTTCTGAGGAGTACAAAGGCTACAACACTTTAGCCACTTATCAAAACAAAGGGGAAAACCTGCCCTTAAAAGTGGGGGTCGGGGTAGCCATTAAATTTCTGGCTAATGTTGGTAGCGGTCAGCTAGTGCATAGTACTACAGATAAGAGTTTACAGGCTGATGATCCGGAAAAAGTCATTGAAGGATCCCCCGATTCTGGCGAATATCCTATAAAGTTTTTACAATAGAAGGGACACCATGGATCACTTTTATTCCCAATGTGGCTAATGTCTATCGGGTACTTTTATTTAGCCGATCCATATTAGAGATTGATTATACACCTATTGGAGTACCTTTAGATGAGTTTGGGAATTTTAGTACCACGCTAAGAGAGGACAATGAGGGGGGCTCTGTAATGGTCTATTTCAGTTATCTGGTTAATGAGGTACTCCATGGTAATCCCAGCCAAGCGACTACTATAAATTTAGCAATGGATAGCGGCCCTCAGCCAGCTCCTGACTCAAACAATGACGGCCTACCAGACTCTATTGATATGAGTTCAGAGGCTGATGATCCGGAAAACGTCATTAAAGGAAGTCCCGGTTCTGGAGAGTATGTATTTAAAGTTTTTACAAAAGAAGGAACACCATGGGTTACCTTCATTCCAAATATTGCTAATGTCTCTCAAGTGCTCCTATTTAGCCGATCGATATTAGAAAGTAATTACTCAACTTTTGGAGTATCTCAGGATGAGTATGGAAATTTTAGTACTCAGCTGAGGGATGGTAATGGAAATGGTCGCGTTGTGGTTTATTTTACTTTTTTGGTTAATGGGGTGCATCATGGTGATTCCAGCGAAGCGACTACTATAGATTTAACGCTGTTGTAGTAGTAGGTAATTGAAAGGGTTTTTGAACTTTTTACAAAAAACACTTATAAAAACCAGGTCTTTAAAGGGTGTTTTTGTATAAGTTTTAAATGGTTTGATAAAGATAATTAACCGATTCAAAAAGTGAGAAATGTAAGCTATCCTAAATACGAAGATCATCAACGAGCCTGGAAAGAATTGGCCAAAGGAATTGCTTCCATTAGGGAGGAGGTCCGAGAGGTTGAAGAGGGAAATATTGCTCCTAATTCTAAAAAGGGAGAACTTATTATTCTTGGCTCTGGAATTGAAACCATAGGGGTATCTCTGGGTGACAAGCAACTTATTGAAGATGCTGATAAAGTGCTTTTCTGTGTGGCAGACCCAGCCACGATCGTTTGGTTAAAACGCCTAAGACCAGATGCTCTGGACTTGTATGTCCTTTATGATGAGAACAAGGAGCGCTACATCACTTATATGCAGATGACGGAAGCTCAATTGTACTGGGTACGACAGGGACTTAAGGTGGTTGTAATATTTTACGGTCACCCTGGTATATTT
>NZ_SMMB01001276.1 GCF_009711365.1 Xanthovirga aplysinae
TTTTATAAAATGGGATTGATCATAGAACCCAAATTCCAGAGCCAATTGGGTTAAAGATGCATCATCCTTATTATAGGTCAATTTGTCAACCGTTTGTCGAATTTTTATTATGGTAGAAAACTCCTTAGGCGATAATCCCAAATGGTTTTTAAATTTCTTTTCCACATATCGCGGTGAATAACCCAATTGAGAGCTTAATTCCTTAATAGTTAGATTTCTTGGTTGATTCAGGAGCAAACTACAGCTATTTTGAATCAGATCGGAAACTCTACTTTTTTTAAGAAAATCCAGGAACTGCTTATTTATAAAGTCAATAATTTGCCTTTCATCTTCATAAGGTAAATCTCGAACTTTACGATAAAAACAGGGGTTTACTTCACGAATCGGTGGGAATAAATTTGTTGCTGAATTAAAAGGAAAGCTTGAAAAAAGAGCCGTGGTCCATGGCAAGAATTGCACCAATATCACTTTTGAAAATGGACAAATTTCTACCTCAAGCAACTCTGTCATCTGCCCACTAAAATAGACCCCCTCCTTAAATTTTAATTCATTTGAGACATTAGAAACCCTAGCCCCCTTGCCTGAAACAAAAATGATATCTGAACAACCATTGGGTAAAATATACTTATTGGTCACAAACAAAGGATTTATAGAATTGTCCAATACCCATATCTTCCTAATAAAGGCAGAAAGTTTTCCACAGACAGCATGTTCTCTATAAATCAAAATACAGGATGCTAATTTAAATTACCTTACAGCTTAAAAGTTTTTTCTTTAATTAGAAGGAGCACTTCTTTAAACCTTTACAAACCTTAATTATTTCCCATACCCACCCTTTTCAACCAAAATAATATTAGGAGAGCAATAAAAAAACTATACGAATGATAGGGGAATTTGTTGATTACAAATATTAATTACTTTTAAATAGAATTAAAAAATCAGCAAGAAAAATACCAAAATTAACTTTATTAAAAACTAATGTTTTATTCTCAATGACCGATAATTCATTTTACATCATGAAATAGGGTGGGAGATTTCATATATATGGATTGAATACTAAAAGGGAGACAAAAACTACCAGACTTTACTCAAAAGGCCTATTTCACCGTGAAAGGGAAAATCAGAAAGAAATAAAAAAAGGAATATTGAATAAATACTACATTTGTAATTGATCACAAAACTCCATGAGGCGTATCAAACCCTCCTCCTCTTTTAGGTTCAGTTTTTCTTTCTTTATAAAATCTTTTACTTTGTAGCCTTTGTCTTCCAAAATACCAATAATTCTTTTCTTACTTTTGGAAAGCAGAACAGGAGTATTTTCTCCAAAAACAATATAAAACTCCTCTAGTACCTTGGAGAATTTAGGAGGTTTATTGCTCGAGTAAGAATCTTTTGCAACTTGTTCCGGTATAAAGCGGACCTGTTGTTTTTTCAACAATTCAATACGTTCACTTCCATAAAGCTGCACAAAAAAACTACCCTTTTTATCTTTACTAAAACCGTCTGTCATTTTAAAAACGTATGTACTACCACCAAACTCCACTTTAGAAATCAGAAAAGGATTTTTAAACACCATTGAGGTTCCATTCTTCAGGTATTCAATTTGGTCACTATAGGCATTGTAGCGAAGAGGAAGCAAAAACTTTTTCTTTTTAACATGGATAATAACATTTCCTTTTACAAATTCATCAGGAAGATAGGGACTACCCTTAATTTCGTCATATGAATAGGTTCTCTCTCCTTTTCCAGGTAGGTAATAAGTTAGTTTATTGAGAGCCCCTTCACCTCCTCCTTCTAAAAATGGGGTTTGGCTGTAGGCAATGGGACCACTCATTATTAAAAGTAAAATTAATAGCTGCTTCATAAAGACGGTTTATTGTCGTTCAAAGATTAGGAACCAAAAATTTCTATAAATAAAGAGAGAAGATAAACTTTAGAATCTCTTTTAAAATTCAAGCTAATTCTGAAGGGAGTAAGTCCATCTCAATTTTTTTATTTTTCTTTTCTTTATGTCGAGATATAATAAAAAAAACTACACACTCACCACCACCTTACCTACTGTTCTTCCACTTTGAAAAAGTCGAATTGCCGCTGGTAATTCTTCAAAAGAAAATTGATGTCCCACCAAAGGAGGATCTAGCTGTAAGTCATCAATCTCCCTTAGCAATTTTTCCATAATATCTGCTTTCTCATAAAGCCAGATCAAATTAAAACCCATTACGGATTTATTATCAGTGGGCATTTTCATAGGGTCTACTTTGGGTCTACGAAGATACTTCCAAAGTAATTTAAGCATATTCGGCCGACTACCATGGGTCGCAAATGAGGCCGATCCATAAGAAATTAAGCGCCCCATTGGAGCCATTTCCTCATAGCTATCCTTAAAAACCTGTCCCCCAATACATTCCAACACTAAATTTAATTCCCTGCCTGCAAGAGAAGTCTTTAGTTGTTCTCTAAAGTCTTCACCTCTAACAATGACTTTATCATAACCTTCTTTATTCAAAAGATCAACTTTAGCAGTACTTCCAACTGTTCCAATGGTATATGCATTAAACCTTTTAGCGATACGATTGGCCAGCAAGCCCACTCCACCTGCCGCACTGTGAATCAAAACCGTTTGACCACTTTGAATATTTCCCAATTCTTTCAAAGCATAAAAGGCTGTAAGAACTTGCACTAGAAATGCTGCTCCTTGCTCAAATGACCAACTATCTGGCAAAGGGCGAATATAGCGCTGATCTATATTCAATCGGGAGGCATAACCACCAAATCGAGTGACTCCCATTACTTTATCCCCCACCTTAAAGTCTTTCACTTGTTTTCCACATTTGTGGATAACTCCTGAATATTCCAAACCAGGTACAAAACTTCCTTTGGGGGTAGCACTGTAAAGCCCTTGCATGGCAAAAATATCGGCAAAATTTAAGCCTATGGCTTTCACCTCAATGCTTATTTCATGGTCTTGTGGTTCTGGAATCTCTTCTTGAACCAACTTCAAATGGGCTAATGAGCCTGCTTTTGGCATGCGATAGGCTTTTCGAGAAATCATAATTTTAAAAGATCATTAGAATTATTAGAAAAATAAACAGCCCTACCAACATAAACCGAAACGAATGTGGCAAAACTTCTTTGGCTTTTAAGCCAGTAATTCCCAAAAGAGGCAAAGCCCAAAAAGGCTGTATCATATTTGTCAATTGATCCCCATAGGAAAGAGCCATAATAGATTTAGAAAGATCAACACCTATATTTTGAGCCGCTTCTACAATAATAGGCCCCTGCACTGCCCATTGCCCTCCTCCACTTGGCACTAATATATTGACTAAGCCCGCACTAAAAAGGGTATAAATTGGAAATGTAAATTGGGTAGAAATGGCAGCCATCTGCTCAGAGACAAGAACCATTAACCCTGAATATTTCATCACACCCATAATCCCCGCATACAGGGGATATTGAATCAAAATACCAGTAGTACTTCGGAATGCTTCATCGGCGGCTTTAATAAAGCGACCGAAATGCCCCATCAGCAAAACACTCAACCCAAAAAGAAAAAGGTTGATGAAATTTAAATCAATCTGTTGATATACGGCAGTTTGGCTTTGCCAAAGCATGAGCACACAACTCACGCATATCATCAATCCGAAAATAATGGCAAGGGGCTGCTTCTTATAAGATTGGCTAGAGGAGTTTTCAGATTTTTTCTCAAAAAAAGCCTCAGAGATCATCATAGAAGGACGTTTCTTCGCCTGCCACCAGGCAAACAAGGGAACTACCAACAGTACTACTCCAATAGTTGCTAAATTCATCGAAGAAAAAATAGTCTCCGATATTGGTATTACACCAATAGTTTTTTCAAGAAAGTGGCCTTCCTCTGCCACCTTCAAAGGGGCACTTCCCGAAAAACCTCCATGCCAAATCATCATTCCGGTATAGGCAGCAGCCCCCATTAAAGGATAATTGATGGGAACTCCCTTTAAAGTCAGGTGATCCCCTAATTTACGGCACATTATAGCTCCCAACACCAGCCCAAGCCCCCAATTCAAAAAGCCTACCATCATCGTCACCAAACAAATAGTAAAAACCGAAGCTGTATTCGTATGACAATACTTTAACAGACCATTCATAAAGCGTTCGGCAAGGGGGGTAAGCGCCAATAAATATCCCAAACCTAAAATTAGAGCCATTTGCATAGAAAAAGCCAGCAACTCCCAGACTCCCTTCTCCCAAAAACCCAGTACCTCGGGCAAATAACTCAGTACATTCTTATTTTCTGGAACGGACAGTACACATGCTAAAAATAAAGTAAAAAAAGTAAGCCAAACAGCAATTTCTAAAGGAGAAGGAATTGTAAATACTCCTTTCTTTTTGATGGAAGCTAACTTTTGTGATTTCTCTTTAATTAATTCAGCCATATTAAAAGTTAAGATTAAAGAAGAAAAGATAAAGATGAAAAATCATTCATAATGGATAGCTACCAAATAATAAAAAGATTACTATACCATTATCAATAGAAAAAAGAGAAATTTAAATAGCGCATCTTTCATCCGGTAAGGATTTAGAACAAAAAATGAAAACTTTCCCTGGCTTTAAAAGCATCAGAAACCATAAAGAATTATTACTTCTCTGTAGCTTCCTCCAACCAAACTCTATCGGAGCCATCAAACTTTGGAGATTGAATAGACAAAACCTTTAAAGGCTCTTTTGAAGTCACTTCCACGGCGTGAGGGGTATTCTTGGGAATAAACACAAAATCTCCGGTTTTTAATTGCAACTCCTGCTCCCCAAGCCAAAACCTCCCTTCCCCTGCCAACACGAATACCTGCTCGGTATGTTCTAGATGCTTATGACGTTTTACCCTCTTTTTGATCCAAATTAAAAAGGAAGAAGATAATTCATCCCCATTAAGAGGCTCCACTTTTATATTATCAAATTCTCCCACAGGTTGTTGCACATTCAAATTGGCATGAATCTTTTGCGAATAACCTTTTGAGTAAATAATTATACCCAAAAACAGAGTCAGAATTGTATTTTTCATATTAAAAAAGACTTTTCACTACCACCTTAAAAAACATTATTCCATTAAAGCCAAACCAAGGCATAAGATAATCATTCCTCAGGAATTTCAAATGAGTAAGGAAAGATAAGCAACTAACCCTTTAAAACCTTTTCATATTCCTTAATGTATGGAAATAAGTGATAATTCAATTTTCAAGTTCTTTTACCGTGCATGGAAAATTTTATTCCACATTTATGGAAAACATACCAAAAGGGATCCTAAAAAAAATTTGAAGTATAAGGGAATCTTAACCTTTTTTTAATTCCAATCAAAAATATCCAGAATATCCCATAAAAACCTTGCTTTTTACAAATTGCAAGTTTTTAAAGGGTTTTAAAATAGAAAACAATGCAAAAAGTGACTAAAACCAAATTATATTTGATAAATCTCAAGAATTATAATCCCTTAAATATCAGAACGGCCTGAAAAATAACTGTTTACACTTTTATTTAACATAAATTTCACATTAGAAACCTTAGTAAATTGCAAAGCTTTTATACCTTTGCACTCATGTAATGTATTTCTCATAATTTAACATTTAAGTTAAAAAGAAAAATCAAATGAAAAAATTTTTACTAATCTTCACACTGAGCATTTTTACATTAGCCGCTCAGGCTCAGACCGGATCCGTAAAAGGCCGCATTCTTGATACTGATACGGGAGAAGGTCTTTTTGGCGCCAGTGTTGCCATAAAAGGTACTACTTTGGGCGCAATGAGTGATTTTGATGGTAATTTTATCATTGAAAAGGTAGAAGCTGGTAAGCATAGCCTTCTAGTTTCTTATGTAGGTTATGAAGAGTTTACACAGGAGATCTCTGTTAAAGAAGGGGAAACCATAGATATCTCTGACATTAAATTAAAAGGTGGATTATTAAATCTGGAATCTGTTGAGGTAATGGCATCTATTGCAGAGGACAGAAAAACACCTGTTGCCGTTTCTAATATTTCGGCTGAAGATATTGAAACCAAACTGGGCTCTCAAGAATTCCCTGAGATACTAAAAGCTACCCCAGGAGTATACACCACTAAAGGTCAAGGTGGTGGTTTTGGTGATGGACGAATCAATTTGAGAGGTTTTGACTCAAATAATGTTGGAGTTTTGATTAATGGTGTTCCTGTAAATGATATGGAAAACGGGAGAGTTTACTGGTCAAACTGGGCTGGGCTGTCTGACGTAACTCGTACCATGCAGGTACAAAGAGGATTAGGTGCTTCAAAACTAGCTATTTCTTCTGTAGGAGGTACTATTAACATTATTACCAAAAGTACAGATGCAGTAAAAGGAGGTTCAGCTTACGTTGGAGTTGGAAACGACGGATACCATAAAACTGGACTGACTTTATCTACTGGCTTAATGGATAATGGTTGGGCCGTAACAGTTTCTGGATCTAGAACTGCTGGAAATGGATATATTGATGCTACCAGCTTTGAAGGTTATTCATATTTTGCTTCCATTGCTAAAAAAATTAATGATAACCACGAATTGGTTTTAACTGGCTTTGGTGCACCACAGTGGCACAACCAAAGAAACCTTTACAAAAAGACTATTGAAGATTATGAAAACCATCCATCTGGTCATAAATGGAATAATGGATGGGGTTACCGTGATGGAGAAGAGTTCAACGGAGCTTATTCTTACAACTACTATCACAAACCACAAATTTCCCTGAATCACTACTGGACTGTTAATCCAAAAACAGAAATTTCAACTGCGCTTTACGCTTCCATCGGTAGTGGTGGTGGACGAAGAGCAAATAGAGTATATAATGCAAGCGTAGAGGAAGATCCATTACAATTGATTCATTGGGATGATATTATTGCAGGTAATAAGCAATTGGCATCCAATGGAGAAGCTGTAGAATCATATCTACTGAATTCGGTTAATAAACATAATTGGTACGGGATTTTAACCTCGGTGAACACCGAACTTTCTGAGAAAATTTCTTTTACAGGTGGTTTAGACGCAAGATATTATTTAGGCCAACATTACAGAGAGTTATCAGATCTTTTGGGTGGTTCATTTGCTTATGATGTTGATCGTGACGGTATATCAAATAATGTCAATTCTGCTGATGGAAAAGTGGGAGAAGGTGACAAAATCCAATACCATAATGATGGTCAAGTAATTTGGCTAGGAGGATTCGCCCAGGCTGAATATACTACTGATCAATTCAGCGCCTTCCTTACAACTGCCCTTTCTAACACTTCTTATACCAGAACAGATTATTTCCTTTATACTCCAGGAAACCAAAAATCTGAAACAGTAGACTTCCTCGGTTACAGCATTAAGGGTGGTGTGAATTATAACATTAATGATTACCACAATATCTTTGCTAATGGAGGTTATTTTTCCAGAGCGCCATTTATGAATATGGTATTTGCTGCAAACACCAATACTATATCTGAAGGTGTTGACAACGAAGATGTAATCAGTATGGAACTAGGTTATGGTCTTCGAACTTCATGGTTATCGGCAAATGTTGCGCTTTATAATACTCACTGGAATAACAGAGCTTTCTCAACAAGAATTAATCAATTGGATGAAAATGGATTGCAAAAGTTTGCTATTATTAACGGTCAGAACGCTCTTCACCAAGGTATTGAAATAGATTTTACCGCTAAACCTGTTCAAAAATTACAAATTACCGGTATGGTATCGCTTGGTGATTGGACATGGAACAATAATGTAAGTGCTCAAATTCAAGATAATGTAGGCAACGTAGAGGAAGTTATTGAAACATATTCTGAAGGATTAAAGGTAGGGGATGCTGCTCAGACAACTGCTGCTATAGGCGTTTCTTATGAGGTAATCAAAGATCTGAAAGTGAGTGCAGATTTCAACCATGCTTCAAATTTATATGCTCAATTTGATCCTTCCGATAGACAAGACTCAGAAGTAACAGATCAGGCTTGGGAATTACCAGCTTACAATTTGTTAGACCTGGGAGTTAGATATAACTTTAAAGCCTTTGGATTAGATCTAACTTTAACCGGAAAAGTTAACAATATTTTGGATACAATTTATATTGCAGAGGCTGAAGAAGGTGATACTTTTGATGCTGCAGGATCATATGTTTATTATGGTTTTGGAAGAACTTGGAATGCTGGATTAAAAGTTAAATTCTAAATAAAGAACTTATCGGAATATTTAATAGACCTTTTTTGCAAAAAGCCTCCCTCCCGGAGGCTTTTTCTTTTCCTATCCAGTCCACATCCCCATAAAACGAAGGGCCTCCCCACAGGGCCCATTAAAACAAATAAGATCTCTAAGCCCTTGCTGATGAATTCCTACTATTCAGAGTCACAAACTAGCGCTTATTAAATCAATCCATTCCTTTTTCACTCAACCTAACAGTGAAGAATCAAGTATTCTCAACTTATCATATACATTTAAAAATCAATGTTAAAACATTTTTAAGTAAGATAACGAATCATCACCTCTTAAAATACCTTAAAAAATAGATTCAATTAAAATCAGGTCAAGTATACAATCATCTGACATTTTAATTGTCTCAACGAATTAATTAATCTTTATTTTATACATAAATACATAATATTTTATTTCACTATTTATAACTTTGCCCCATATTACTTTTTCTTCACTATTTAACAAACTAGTTAAAATCAGAAAACCCATGAAAAAGATTCTACTAACAGGGGCATTATGCCTTTGTGCATTATTCAGCTGGGCACAAACAGAAACCGTAAGAGGCCGGGTTATCGATCCCGAAACGGGAGAAGGTCTTTATGGCGCAAATGCCGTCATTCAAGGAACAACTATTGGTGCGATGACTGACCTTGATGGAACTTTCAGGATTGAGAATGTACAAGAAGGAGCACAAACACTGGTAATCTCCTTTATAGGATTCGAGGATGTCCAAAAGGACATACAAGTAAATGCTGGTCAAGTTTTAGACTTAGGAGACATTTCTCTGGAAACAAGCTCAACCATTTTAGAAGGTATAGAGGTACTAGCAGATGTGGCCATTGACCGAAAAACCCCTGTAGCAGTTTCAACAGTAAAACCAGAATTTATTGAAGAAAAATTAGGAACCCAAGAATTTCCCGAAATCTTAAAGGCTACTCCAGGGGTATATGCTACCAAACAAGGTGGCGCTTTTGGCGATTCCAGAATTAATCTGAGAGGTTTTTCCTCAGAAAACATTGCCGTTATGATAAATGGTGTACCGGTCAATGATATGGAGTGGGGTGGTGTTTATTGGTCCAACTGGGCTGGATTATCTGATGTAACCCGTTCAATGCAAGTACAAAGAGGATTAGGAGCCTCTAAAATAGCCGTTCCTTCAGTGGGAGGTTCTATCAACATTCTTACCAAAACTACCGACATGAAAAAAGGGGGGTCTGTTTATGCCGGGATTGGAAATGATGGATACAGGAAGGAAGCCATAACCCTATCAACCGGTTTAATGGATAATGGGTATGCAATTACTTTTTCGGGCTCACATACTTATGGAGACGGATACATTCAAGGAACAGATTTTGATGCCTGGTCTTATTTTATTAATGTATCCAAAAAGATAAATAGGCAACACGAACTATCCTTCACAGCTTTTGGAGCCCCACAATGGCACAATCAAAGAAGTAGTTATGACAAACAAACTATTGAAGATTGGAAAACATTCAAGGAAGGTTTCCGATACAATGCAGCATTTGGTTATGACGATAATGGACAACCTTATGTTTCTGGAAAAAATTATTATCACAAGCCTCAAATCTCATTAAACCATTACTGGACTATTAATAATAAAACAAGTATAAACACCTCTGCATACGCTTCTATTGCTTCAGGTGGGGGATACTCCGCCCAGGGTGCTGAAGGTTCCCGCCTTTTTGGCAGCAGCGATGACCGCACCCCATCAGGGGCTTTGGATTACGGGGCCATTATCAGAGATAATGCTGCCAACGAAGATGGCTCTCAAGCAATCATGGCAAGCTCAAACAATAATCACCAATGGTATGGAATTTTATCCAACCTAAATACGGAGCTTTCAGACAATTTCACCTTTAGTGGAGGAGTAGATTTGAGGTATTATATTGGTGAACATAATCGAACCATTGAGGACCTATTAGGTGGATCGTATTATAATGATGCTTACTCCAGAATTAATTCAGATTACTTGAATCCAAATGAAAAGCTTGGAGTAGGAGATATTATTTCAAGGAATTATAATGGTTATGTATTATGGTCAGGAGCATTTGGTCAAGTAGAGTATTCCAAAGACAACCTAAGTGCATTTCTTTCTGGGGCTATTTCTAATACCCGCTATCAAAGAAGAGAATTTTTCTACCAAGATGATGTGTGGTCCGATAAATTAAACTTCTTAGGCTATAGTGCTAAAACAGGAGCAAACTATAATATCTCCGACCATCATAATGTATTTGCCAACATAGGCTACTTCTCAAGAGCACCATTTTTCAGTAGTATTTTTATTCAGAAAGATTACGGAAACTCCTACAACCCTGATGCAGTTAATGAAAAAGTATTTTCTTTTGAATTAGGGTATGGCTTTAGAAACTCCTGGTTATCCGCAAATGTTAATGCATACAATACCAGGTGGAAAGACAAAAGCACCAATGGGGCTATTCTCAGTGATGACAGAGTTTTATTGGGGTACTATAATGCGACTGGTGTGGACGCTCTTCACAAGGGTGCAGAATTAGAATTAAAAGCCAATCCAACAACTAAATTAACTTTAACAGGAATGATTTCTCTTGGGGATTGGAAATGGTTAAATGATGTCACCGCACTGGCTACAGATCTCCAGGGATTACCAATTGACAGAAAAGGAAGAACTCCTGCAGATGAGAATTACGAAGGACAATATGAAGTAGAAATTAATGCATCGGGCACCCATGTAACGGATGCTGCTCAAACAACGGCTGCCTTGGGTGCAAATTATCAACTATTCCCAGCACTGAAAGTAGGGCTAGATTATTTCTATTTTGCTAATTTATATGCTCGACAAGATGTAAATTACATGGACAATGAAGACTCCTGGGAAGTTCCTTCGGCAGGAGTTTTAGATGCCAACCTTAAATACAATTTCAAAATTGCTAAGTTAAAATCCACACTTTACGCCAAAGTGAACAATGTTTTAAATACAGAATATATTTCAGATGCCGATAATGGACGTAAAAATAATATGGAAACGGCAACCGTATTTTATGGCTTTGGCAGAACCTGGTCTATGGGTTTAAAAGTCGACTTTTAACACTTTGCTATTTATTTACAGCCGGTTCAAATTAATTCACAAATCAACTTTCAAAAAGCCTCCAAATGGGGGCTTTTTCTTTATCCTCCATCCCCTTCAAACTGCTACAATAGTTATTTATGAAAGAAGTTAATTCAGCTCAGTTTCTCTTTATCCTTCAAACTTATTCAAATAGGGCACTGTTCTAAAATTGCAGGTGTAGTTTGTAAAAGCTATTCCCCAAATTATCATCATTCTTCATCAAAGCTTTAAAGAAAAATTAAGGAATAGAGTTCTCCTAAATTTAAACTTCATAAAATCCTAATAAGGTTTAACTCAGCATATGCAACTCTATATCCAACTAATTAAAGAAGGTAAGAAAGATTTATGAAAAAACCGGCAAGAATTATATTACTATCTACCATTGCTTTGGTGATCATTTTTTTAATTCTCTGGCCCAAAATTCAAGATTTTCGCAAAAACACTACAGACAAGGAAGAACTACCCACCTCTCGCCCTTCCGACCAAAAGTTAAAAGTCAATGCCATTATCGTAGGGGTTAAAAACCTGGATAATAAAATCCGTGTCATTGGAACCGTTGAGGCAAATGAATCCCTAGAAGTGCGAAGTGAGTATCCAGGCAAAATCACCGGCATTTACTTCAAAGAGGGAGAAAGAGTTCCCAAAGGGAAATTACTAGTCAGTATTGACGATGAAGAGATGGAGGCTGAATTGGAAAAATTAAAATTTAGCTTACAATTGCTTGAAGAACAAGAAAACCGGGAAAGACAGCTATTAGAAAGACAAGCCATCAGTCAGGAGGAATATGACGAAACTCTCACTGAACTCAACAAAGCAAAAGCAGATATTAAACTGGAACAGGCACGTCTGCGTAAAGCTAAAATCGTCACCCCATTCAGTGGTGTGTTAGGCCTGCGTCATATTAGCTTGGGCAGCTATGTGAACCCCTCAGACATCATTACCACCCTTTATAATATAAACCCTGCAAAGGTGGAATTCGCAGTTCCCGGCAAATACAGTGATAGAATCTGTGCGGGAGATAAAATTTTATTTACAACGGAGGCCTCGGAGGAAGTCTTTGAAGGTACTGTTTATGTGGTTGAACCCCGAATAGATCCGGATACTCGTACCCTACAAGTAAGAGCCAAAAGCCCAAATCCTGATTATAAATTACTCCCCGGCCAATATGCTCGTGTGGAAGTGGTAATGGAAAGTCAGGATAGTGCCATACTCATCCCATCAGAAGCCGTAATTCCGGAATTGGGCAGCCATAAAGTATTTGTCTATCGTAGCGGTCAAGTAGAAGAAGAAGAAGTAAACATTGGAATCCGCACCAAAAGAGAAATAGAAATCCTTTCAGGGTTAAAACCTGGGGACACCCTTATCACTTCCGGAATATTACAGGTTAGAAGAGGAATGAAGGTGGAAGTTCTTATAATTACAAACTAACATTTCCTACCCCTTAACCATTCCTCTTCCACACCAGTGCCTCACACCAAGCAATCGCTAAAAAAGCATTTGATTTTTCACCAAATAACCTCCAGGCATCTACCATTTGAATCATTTCACTGTTGGATGTCAAAGAGAGCTCTAACAAAGCTTTTTTCCAAGCACCTAAGATTAAATTGGCAAATACGGAAGCACAAAACTCGGTATCATGGTTATCTACAAAAACCTCGTAACTGGCAGAAATAAAAGGGTCTTTAAATCCAGCCTTTTTAACTATTTCTTTAAGCAGTCTACCAATGCCATATGGTGGTTGTCCGTAGTGCTTTCTCAAATTAAACCACAATTCAAAGGACTTTTGTATCAGGGAATCTTCTGGATATAAGAGATTTCCAGTAAAGTCAAATTCTCTTATTGCCAATAAACTATCGTCCTTAAGTACCCGCCTAGCTTCCAACAAGGCTTTATCGGGAAAATTCAAATTTCCCAATACAGCAGAAAAAAATACTATATCAAAGGAAGCCGATTCATAAGGAAGCTCATAAACGCTTGCATGCTCAAACCTAACGTTAGTAATGGACTTTTCAACGGCCTTTTTCCGAGCAATTGTCAATTGACTGTCCTCCACCTCAATTCCAATTACCTCTCCTGGATCCACTTTCTGAGCAATTCCTAAAGTAATTGACCCTGGTCCACACCCACAATCCAAGACGCGCAACCCTGGTTTTAAATAGGGTAACAGAAAACTGGCATGACTTTGAACCGTTCGTTTTCCATGAAGAGCCGTAACAGCATCACTATAACCTTGTGTATATCGGTCTTTTCTCATTCGTTCTAGCTTTTAAATTAATAACTTATTATTACTGAAAGATTCTTGCATAACCCCCAATTATACCCTAGCAGGTATAAACCTCAGAATTGAAAAAAGGAATGAGAAAAAAATTTTTACATTCTAAATTTCCATTGTCTACCTTCTTAACTTCAAAATTCCTTAGTATTCTTCTAGCTTGTTCCTAAAAGGCTTAAGCCTAAGGGTAAGACTGAAAAGTGATTAAAATTCCAATTCATAAATATCCTCATCATCAAAAATCTAGCCCCCGAAAGAAACCAGAAAGCGCCACTATGGCATCCTCCAATTTTAAGACGGTATACCTATCCAAAACAATCACTTTCAATCTATGATTTATCACAATAAGGAAATCTTAAAGTAATTAAACCTACTGGGTGTAGGCAAAAGATTCCATTGGAAAAGCAGAACTAACTGGAGTTTCAAAGAATGTCTCTCTCAAGTATCAGCATTAACCGCCCCGTTCTGGCCATTGTTATGTCTTTGACCATTATTCTTTTTGGGATAGTGGCTTTTCAGTTTCTGGGCATTCGGGAATACCCTAGCATTGATCCTCCTGTTATCTCAGTCTCGACAGCTTACACGGGAGCCAATGCGAATATTATTGAATCAGAAATTACTGAACCATTGGAGGAAGCTATCAATGGAATAGCTGGC
The DNA here is from genome assembly GCF_009711365.1 of Xanthovirga aplysinae. Classification (GTDB taxonomy): domain Bacteria; phylum Bacteroidota; class Bacteroidia; order Cytophagales; family Cyclobacteriaceae; genus Xanthovirga; species Xanthovirga aplysinae. Next base: position 14,241 of record NZ_SMMB01001276.1, read on the forward strand.
ATCAACACCCTTTCTTCTGTAAGTCGAGACGGTCGAAGTACGATTATCGTTATATTTGATTTGGACACGGATTTAGAAGCTGCTGCTAATGATGTGAGAGACCGCGTTTCCGGAGTAATTAATGCCTTACCATCTGATGCAGGAACCCCAGTAATCCGAAAGGCAGATGCCAACGCCTGGCCTATTATCTTTTTAAGTGTCAGAAGTAATGAACGTGATTTACTTAGCCTCACTGATTTTGCGAATCGTCAATTGAAAGAACGATTTCAAACCATTCCAGGAGTAAGTTCTGTACAGGTTTGGGGAGCAAAAAAATATTCCATGAGGCTCTGGATGGACCCCCAAAGAATGGCTGCTTATAAGCTGACACCTGCCGATGTATATAAGGCGGTAAATCGAGCTAATATTGAATTGCCTTCCGGAAGGATTGAAGGAAAGACAACAGAATTGATTGTAAAATTACAAGGAAGGCTAAACACCCCAGAACAGTTTAATGCACTAATCGTCAAAGAAAACGGATCTGAACAAGTCCGATTTCGAGATATCGGCTATGCGGAGCTTGCTCCTGTCAATCAAAGGACCATTCTGAAAAAGGAAGGCTATCCCTTAGTAGGTGTAGTGATAGTCGTACAACCTGGATCCAATAGCATTGCCATAGCAGATGAGTTTTACAAAAGAATGAAAGAGGTAAGGCATGATATGCCCAAAGACATCGAATTATCTATCGGTTTTGACAATACCATCTACATCAAGCAATCCATCAAAGAAGTACTACAAACTATTTTTATTGCTTTTTCTTTAGTGGTAATGATTATTTTTCTTTTTCTGCGAGATTGGCGAACTACTGTTATTCCCATTGCCACCATTCCCATTTCCCTAATTGGCACCTTTTTCATTATGTTTATTTCAGGCTTTTCCATTAATGTATTGACGCTGCTGGGAATCGTACTGGCCATTGGATTAGTGGTGGATGACACCATTGTTGTCCTGGAGAATATCTATAAAAAAATTGAGGCAGGTATGCCAGCCCCTCAAGCCGGATTTAAAGGTTCTGGAGAGATATTTTTCGCAGTGGTTTCTACTACTGCTGCTCTGGTTGCCGTATTTCTTCCAGTGATATTCCTTCAAGGATTTATAGGTCGCCTATTCCGAGAATTCGGAATTATAGTGGCTGGAGCGGTCATTATTTCCTCCTTTGTAGCCCTTTCTTTAACCCCCATGCTTTGCACCCGAATACTCAAAAGAACAGAACAGCACAATTGGTTGTACCGTAGAACTGAACCCTTTTTTAATGGACTAAATAATGCTTATAACCGCTCACTGGAAGCTTTTATGCGCTATCGATGGACGGCCTTTATTTTCATCTTCCTCTCCGTGGGCATGATCTACACCTTAGGAAAACAACTTTCCGCAGAGCTTACTCCCCTAGAGGATAGAAATAACTTCAGAATCTTTGCCCTGGCCCCCGAAGGATCCACCTTCGAATATATGGATAATTACGTGGACCAATTACTACGTCTTGTTCAAGAAAAAGTGATTGAAGCGGATGCTTTGATTTCATTGACATCCCCTGGATTTGGGGCCACTAGTTCGGTTAATTCCGCATTTATGTTTATAAAACTAATGGATTCTAAAAAGCGAAAAAGAAGTCAAAATGAAATTGTAGAGGACCTTAGTCCGGCTTTACAGCGGAACACCCTTGCCCGTGCCTTTGTGGTGCAACCCCAAAGTTTAGGAGGAACAGGAGGAGGCATTAGTAGCCTGCCTGTAGAGTTTGTAATTCAAGCCTCCACGCTTGACCAGCTAAAAGAAGTAACACCTGTTTTTATGCAAAAAGCACGACAGGATACCACTTTCAGCTTTGTGGATTTAAATTTAAAGTTTAATAAGCCCCAATTTGACATTGAAATTGATCGAGAAAAAGCTCACACTCTTGGTCTTTCCGTAATGGACGTTGCCCAAACCCTACAATTGGCCATAAGTGGCCAGCGTTTTAGCTATTTCATCATGAATGGCAAACAGTACCCGGTAATCGGGCAGGTAAGTCGAGAAGACAGAGATGATCCTTTGGATCTACAATCCATTTATATGAGCAGCAAATCAGGAAAGCTGATCCAAATGGACAACTTGGTTCAAATAAAGGAAAGAAGTACACCTCCACAGTTGTTTCGATACAATCGCTATGTTTCTGCTACAATTTCGGCCAACCTGAGCAAAAATAAAACCCTGGGAGATGGAATTGACGCCATGAAAAATATAGCTGATGATGTGTTGGACGAAAGGTTTTCTACAGCCCTAAGTGGTTATTCCAAAGATTACGAAGAAAGCTCCTCCAGTTTATGGTTCGCTTTTTTCTTTGCTCTTCTTCTCATCTACCTGGTACTTTCAGCCCAATTCGAAAGCTTCATAGACCCGATAATCATCATGTTTACAGTCCCTCTGGCTCTAGCAGGTGCTATTTTAGCCCTTTGGTATTTTGGAGAAACCCTAAACATTTTCAGCGAGATAGGAATTATCATGTTAATAGGGTTGGTGACCAAAAATGGAATTCTGATCGTGGAATTTGCCAATCAATTGAAGCAAAAGGGCATGAGTAAAAATGAAGCTATCGTCGGGGCAGCTGAACTTCGATTTCGACCAGTATTGATGACCAGCCTGTCAACCGTCTTAGGCATCTTACCCATTGCTTTGGCTTTAGGAGCTGGTTCTGAAAGCAGGGTTTCTATGGGAATTGCTGTTATAGGAGGGCTAGTATTTTCCACTTTATTGACACTTTATCTCATCCCTGCTCTTTATTCTTATTTATCTGGGAAAAAAGCTAAAATAGAGATTATGAAAAGAGAAGAGTAAATAATGGGGGGTAGCTTGTGGAGACACCAGATTTTACGTCTCCAACTTAAGTTGTGAAGAAGGAAGGGTGATGAGGAATGAAGAAAGCGGAGAAAGGAATAAGGAAATTCACCAAGGTTTTTAAATGGCTTCCAATCCAATTGTCCTTTTGCTTTCTCCTTACCTCTTTTCCACTATTTGCTCAGGATAGTCTCAGTTTAAAACAAGCAGTAGAAATTGGCCTGGAGGTAAATTTTAATATTCAAATCTTTAGAAATAACCGAGAAATTGCCATTCGAAATTATCAACCAGGGGTAGCCGGACTTCTTCCTGAATTAGAAATAATTGATGCTAGGGCAACAAGAAGCATAGATGATGTTCGACAGGAATTTCTGGATGGACAAGCCAATATTCGTAACAATGCCGTAACTGACAGAGTATTCCTTTTGGCCCGGCTACAACAACTGGTTTTTGATGGCTTTGGTCAGTTCAGAAGATTTAAAGCCTTAAAAGCTCTTAGAGATGTAGGCATTTACCAAAGTGATTCGGCCACTCAAAGTACTGTTCGCGACATTTGCATAGGCTATTATACTGTTGTACTGGAACAATTTTTAGTAAAGGTTTTTCGTGCCAATGTGGAACTTTCCGCCGAACGAGTACGAATTGCCCGGGATAAATTTGAATTAGGTAGGTTCTCCAAACTGGACCTATTAGCTGCCCAAGTAGACTATATTGAAGATACGGTAGAGTTAGTCCACCAGCTAGAAAATCTTTATACCGCCAAAACCAGTTTAAATATCTTCCTGGGAAGGGAACCTGCACTGGATTATTATGCTACAGACAGTTTGAAAATCTACGAGCAAATCCCACTGGTGAGACTTCAGGAACAAATGTATCGTTTTAATCCCGTAATTAAAGCGGCTGAAGCCAACTGGCGATGGGCAAAGTATGTATTGCAATCTACCAAATCCGAACACTGGCCTTCAATATGGCTTATTTTGCGATTTCAGCTAGATGATTTTACTACCCAAGCAGGCTTTTTAGCTTCAAATAGCGTGGTGGGTTATACTATTGGGGCCAGGCTCAGCTGGTTTCTATTCCAGGGCTTTAGGCTTAATATCCGTCAACAAAATGCCAGAACCAGTCTTCGAACAACCAGTACCTTTTTATCTCTTACCCAGTTGGAATTTGACGCTTTACTGAATCAAATCTATTTCCGCTATGCCAACAGCTTTATCCTGGTAAAATTAGAACGTAAAAACCTGGAAATAGCGAGGGAAAACGTAGCCATAGTCTTTGCTCGCTACCGTTTGGGGAAATCAGATTTTGTGCAGTTAAGACTGGTCCAACGAAATGCCGTAGTGGCAGCCAGTCGCTTAGTACAGGCCCTATTTACTTTAAAAGCTGCAGAAGTAGAGCTATTGAGAATAAGTGGAACCATCCTTGAAGAAGTGGAACGACTTTATTAATTGTTTTCATCAACTTGAGTCTAAGAATTAGAAATTATCCGGATGGATTTTGCCAAGACTAAAAGATGAAATTCAAGCTTCAACCGATTATCGAAATCAATTGGATTTAATTCCGACCGAAATAATCGACTGTTCCACCTACTTTAACACTAGTAAAAAAAACAAACTTTTATATCATTAAACATATTTCCAATATGGGAAATATTCCTTTAACCTTAAAACCCACCTATTCCACCATTCAACACAATCAAGATCAAAATAGAATAAAATTCATATTTTTTTATGGAATATTAATAAATTTTATTAAATTATAATTATCCAAATAAAAATTATAAAAATATCTATAAATAAATTTTGTTTTAAAA
>NZ_SMMB01001258.1 GCF_009711365.1 Xanthovirga aplysinae
TTTTAACATTTAACTTATTCTTTTAAATTTTTGCCATGATTGCATAATTCATTAATCTTTCTTATTTGATTTTAACCAATGATTACTCATATGCTAACTCCAGCCTAAGCCCACGCTTCCCTTACTGCAAATTCATTAAATTATTCATCTTCCCATTTCTGCCGAAGCGAAGTAGTACTTGCAGCCATAGTATCCAAGTATTTTTGAGAACGTAGTACTAGGTTGCTTTCGTTTTCAAAGGCGGTGGTTAAATTATCTATAGCAATGGCGGTAATGGTTCCTCCTTCCACTACAAAAGATTCTCGATTGAGTTTTTCATTTACAAATTCTGAAAGAGGTCTTTCGGGTACAATGGCCACATATAGGCCATTTTTAATCTCATTATCAGAGGCTTCCCCCTCTAATGGCAGGTATTCTATCACTCCGGGTGCGGTCTCCGTAGGGTAGACCATACGACCTTTACCGATATCATATTTTGGTTTTTGTTTACTGAGGACATCTTTAACAATCGCCTCACTAAGTGTAGGTGCAGTTTTTCCGTCCCAAAGTTCAGTACCGTCATTAGCTTTATCAATAGGTCTTGCTCTTAAGTCCCTTCTGTCCGGACCACGGCCATCTTCTCTGGAGGTAATGGCACCCGATCTTTGTCGTTGTGAATTGTCCTGAGAAATTCCTCCCGAACGTTCTCTGTTAATAATCTGGGCCCTCCGGTCTGAGCCATCACCAATGGCATTGGAACGATCTCTATTAGTCCTACTGATACCATCGGAGCGCTTCCTTCCACCACTGGTGGATAGTCTTTCCGCTCTTTTAGCCCTACGGTCTTTGTGATCGGAACTATCGGTATCCCCTTTTTTCCGGTTGGAAGTTTTTCTTTTTTTTAGTGGTGGCGAACTGCTTGAGCTGCTGTTATTGCTGGAAGAGATATCTGCGGTGTCGCGGTCTCTTCTACGTCTTTTTTTTGTTTTTAAACTCATGGTTTTATGTTTTTTCAATAGATGTTCCCTTATTGAACTATTTAGAAAAGAGGAATAAGGAGGGATTAACATTTCCCTTAATCTCCCTTAAAAGGGGGAATATCCTTGATAAGTTGTTTTCTTTTTTCCTTTGAAAAATAAAATACTACAATAAGTAGGAACAAAAATGAAATGTTAAATGGGTTGGGCAAAATGCCCAACCCAAGATAAACTAATTGCTTAATTTATACTTTGGCTTTATACACGACCACCATTTCCACATTCTTGATGTTGGCTTTATCGCCTTGTACGGTGAGCTTCCATTTGCCTCCCTCTTTAGGGATACTCAAATTACTGATTTCAACATATTTGTTGTTGGTCAGCTTCAGTTCATCGTTCATCACAAAGGTGGCTGCTTGATCTCCTGTATATTCGTAACGTACATAAATTCCACTCACCTTGCTACTGCTCATGTTCGGGAACATATCACGCGTAAAGGTTAACTCCATATCTCTGCTGTCGATCTGCATAAAAGTATTCCATTCTTGTGGGAAGCTATAAGCTAAATCGAAGAAGCTGGTTGCAGTATATGGTTTTAAAGCACCTCTTACCGCACTTGCAAAAGCATCTCCTCCTTGATCAGCCGAATAACGTAACTTAATGGTTACATCCAGCAAATCATTAGGGTTGTAGGAACCTTTTTTACCATTCAATTCCAGTCTCCAAAGAGAAACAGCCCCTGTACCCTCAAATGGAAGGTAACGGTCATCGTAGTAGCGAAGTTCAAACATACCGTTATTTTCGGTATATTGATCCACATAAGAAAGGGCCACCTGTTGGTTTGCTTTCCAATCGCTTCGGATAGACATTGGTTGTTGCCCCTTTGGATTCAATAGGTATTTCACAGCTTTAGTATCCGGCTCCATCACTACTTTGTTGTTCAATTGCGTAAGGGTAGCGTTAATTGTCTGATCTTCTCCAATATCAAAAGCAAGAGAGATGGTTTTCACCTGACGGTTGTAATGTCCAGGGAAGTCGTAATCAAACAATTCTTCCGTTAATCGGAATTCACAAACTCCTTTGGTCTTCAGCTGAATGAAGGCCAGTGGGTCTAGTTCCAGCATAGAGATGTTTTTAGTAATCTCCAGACTACGGCTATCCTGCTCGATATAAGCTTTCTCCATTTTGTTAAGGTCAACACCAAGGCTTTCACCGGCCATTAAACCTTTCTTCTGGCTGTCCCAATACATGCCACCAATAAAGTTAATTTCACTTTCTTTGGTACCTGTCTCAAACTGGAATGCCTTTTCGGCTTGTTTAGCCATATCATGTGCCATCTTATAAGATTGATAGAACATGCTGGAAAGCTTTCCTGACATCCATTGATAAAGCTGCTGGTTAGAGAATTTCTCCTTCATAAAGCGATACACTACCTCATTTTGTTCAATGTCCTTTTCATGAATTTGTAATTCTCGCTGCACCATAGCTTTTTGCAGCTGAGCACTCACCATTTGGATTTCCAACCCTTCTATTTCTCCTGCAGCCATTGTTCGTTGAATTTTCCAGTCTTGTACCTGCCGTCTATGTTGCGCATAAATTCCGGCTACTTCTCCACCCATGCTAAGCCCTTCGGCCAGGGATTCGGTAGATTCTCCGAACTTGGAAAGCATATCTCCCACTTGTTTGCCCCCGGCGGTGACACCAAAGCTAAATGGACCAGCAGTAATCTGTGGAACCACATAAGAAAGACCACTGATTAACTTGGCCAATACCGCTGCACCATGAACAGCCGCTGCTGCCGTCATCATACCAATTTGGGTTTCTTCCTCACTAATCAAACCATCTTTAATTAAACCGTCATAATGATCGTACTGCTCTTGAGCTGTGTCAATGCTCGATTGAATGTTCTTGATATTTTCCTCGGCATCTTTTACCTGATTTTCCTTCACCTGAGTAGTCATATTCAGGAGAGCAGTTTCCTGCTTGTTATAGAGAATATTTAATTCTTCTGCATCTTTTTTCTCTATGGTCGCTAAAAGCTCACCCCCAAACTCTTCTACTTTTTGAGCAAACTCTCGGGCTTTATTCAACATAAAGCTAAATCTGTAATGTGGAATTGGGGTATGGAAATCCGCTAAGGCCGAACTCAGGCTACCTCCACCTGCTACCGCATTTACTAATGCCATAGGATCAATTGGTGGCTGGAATAACGGTAGAGGCTGCTTTTCACCCATAATGTTCAAACTATTGCGAATCTTGAACAAGCGATCTTCCACTCTATTCCAATAATCAATAAACAGACTATTTTCCGGAATAAAGAAGTAAGGGTTTGCAATGGAGTCGTGAATGGTACCCGCAAAAGATAAGCTATCGTAAGGATCGTTGATTGGGTCCTCATTTTCCAAATCAAACAAGAAGTCATAGGAAGGGTCCTGTTCCTGATGGTAATGTGCTAATTCTTCAAAAGACACTTCATCAGAAAGGACTTTGGTTCCCATACTTTCTGGTTTACGACCCAACAGATCATAAGCTAAAATGTACAACATGCGTGCCTCGTTGATGCTTTCTCGCGTATATTGCCTATACAACATATCTCCCCAATCCAAGAGGTTATCAATGTAGTTCATCACTATACATTTACGATAAGCAATTTTTCTCAATGCGGCAATCGCATGTGGGTCAAAAGGATCTGTCAAATAAGTATCCAATTGGGCAGGCGTGGTAGTACTAATCAAATCATAACGGTAATACAATCGTTTAATGATCTCGATCACCTCTTCTAAGTTGGTTTTTGCTGTTTCCAATAGAGTTTGGCGGTCACTGTCATTATCATCAATTGTAACCAAGGCATTCACCTCTGCTTGGAAATTTATAAAGGTATAAGTACTGTTTTCATCGTCCATCCAACTTTCAATGTCGGATAAAATAAGACCCGTTTCATTCTGGATAGTATCCAGTGAAGCGGAACCTTGAAATACCTCTACAAAGTTCACCAATTGATCGGCAAAGGCGGCAAAATCTGTAAATTCCTCCCTAACCGTCTTGGTCTCATCAACCTTAAAATAAGTAAGGTTACCTTCCAATGAATCCAAAATGGCCTCAATATCCACAGCAAGGAAAGGTAAAAACTTCCAATAATCCGTCACTTGGGTAGGATCGTAAATGTATTCATACCATTCTTTGGCCTCCTCAAATTTCTGATCCCCATTCAAGGACATCGCAATATGGAATGGCGCATGGAAGAACACTTCCCAATAGTAAATTCCATTGGCAGAATTAAAATCCAAATGGGTATTTACAGGAGGGTTTGAAATACGATCCGTCACCTTGATATTAGTAGGTGTAGAAGCTGCTGTACTGAAAGAAGGTACTTCGTCAATTTGCTGGGTACTTGCCTTCAGCAAACCTTCCACTCCATTGGCAAACAATGCCTGATTCAATTGATCGGCTGTACTAGAAGTCAATCGGATAATCTCATATGGTACCTCAGAGATTTCATATGGAACTGGCTGATCAGGATCATCAGTGGTAAAAGCAATAAACTCATTTCCCAGAATAAAGTATAATTGATTACCTCTTACCAAAGCCGCATCCATACCGTTTCTCAGATCCACTGGGAAGTTCCCCCAATTTCCTTTAATAAAGGCTGGATCAGACAAAGCGTCAAGTTCCACTCCAGCACTCAATTTGAAGTACTGATCACCGGATAAAAGATAAGTTTTATCTCCCAAAATGAAAGCGGCATCCACTTGAGTCACATCCTGATTCATTTCCTTAGGGTAGCAAGCATCAATGTACTCATCCACTTCGCCCTCATTCAAGGTATACTTCACAAACTGACTACCACTCAAAAGGAAGAGCTCATTCTCCCTCATAAATGCGGCATCTACCACCCCAGTTTCGGCTAGCGTATTAGGAATTACCCCCCATTTTTCTTTAATGGTTGTATTTGACGATAAAGCAAGAGAATTTACGTAGACTTGGTTTTCATTGTTGAAGAAATATAAAAACCCATCAGTTCCTATAAAGGCAGCATCAATTTGATTCCAATTTGGGAAGTCGTTTTCTGAGGAAATCTTCTTCGGATATCCTTCATCAATATAATCATAATGTCCTTCCGAATAAATTGCATATTCATCTCCAGAGAAAATATAGGTTACATTATTATGAGTAAAGGCCGAATCAATTGACTCGTTTATAGTAAAACTGTTTTCCTCTTTACCCCATTTATCAGCTATTAATCCTGTAGCCACCCACTCAATATTAGTTGGATTATTTACATCAATGGCACTTTTATCCAGGATCATATATTCCTGGCCTGAGAACAAATAGATATCAGAGTTATTCCATGTAAAAGCAGAGTCAATGGTAACATTCCCTCCGTTTTTGGTAAAATAGAAAATACCTTTATGCTGATCATTTGTCCACACATCCAGTTCTACATGTCCTATATCTTGCCAAAGGACAACTGTATCATCAAAGGCAAATGCCGTTTCAGGTTGGTTTCCATTTGTATTAATGGTTTTGTTGATAAGATCACACTCCAAACCAATTCCAGAATGGTAATGAATATAAAGAATATCGTTGGCAACGTAAGCCGAGTCTACTCGTAAACCATTATACTGAGCCCAATCGAAGGGAGAGAAACCAAATTCCTCTAATAAGTTGGCTATATATCCTTCTTTGGGATACCCATCATCCACATAATCGTAGTTATCTCCATTGGAATAACGAATGTATTGAGAATCATTAAAGAGGTACGTTTTACCATTATTTACGAAAGAAGCTACTACTTGAACGCTTTCGTTCGGGTCGTTAAAGTTATTCCTGGCCACGCCCCATTTTCCAAGTATATTTTTTTCGGTATTACCTCCTTTTTCTATATACTTACCACTGGCATTATTAAAGAAATAGGTGTTCCCATCTATTCCTTTAAAGGCCACATCTATTTGTTGCCATTCAGGGAAGCCCATTGAATTTCCTGCCAGATTCTGAGGATAACATGGGTCTAAATCTCCGTACTGTGTCCCCGTATAAACATAGAACTGATCACCCGAGAAAAGATAAGTAGTAAATCCATCCGCATAGGCCGCATCTACCTCTCCTGTTTCCTGGATATTGTTTTTCACTTTTCCCCAACGAGAGGAAATACTTTTCTTAGTAGGATCCTCAGAGGTAAAATACTGATTACCAGTAAAATAATAAGTCGTTACACCATCGTATACTGCTGCATCAATGGTTTCTCCTTCCGGCAGGTTTTCTGTATTACCTACCAGTTTTTGTGGCCAGGCATCACTGGAAAGTGCAGGCACATCAGGTTTCACCAAGAATCCACCACCTTTGTGTTCATAAGAAAACCATGGACCATCCAAATTATTTTCGATGGTATTCAGCATGACGATATCATCTTCGGATGGGGCTGTACTTTCATCGAACAACAAATTGAACATTGTCAAACCTTTGTTCTCGTAGTTTGGAACCTCAGTCGGCACGGAATACAACTCTGGTGTTAAGCGGTAAGCGAAATTAAAATCTGGTACTATATCGTCCGGCAAATACTTATAATCCAAAGTACAATTAACGATGATGTTATCATGATCATAGTCATCCAGTTTATCAGAGTTTTCCACAAAAAGGGTAACATCAAAGATTGGAGCTGAAGTCTCTATCACTGTACTTAAGGTCTGTGGCTGTATCCATTCCTCATTCAAATTATAGAATGAATAATAAATTTTCACCCTGTATTTGGTATTTCCTTCAGTGGAGGCCATTTGATCTCCCTCCTCACCCGTCACATTCACTTCGGCACTTTCCACGTCCTCCACAAAAGACTCAGTGGCAGCCCAGAAGACAAAAACCCTATTAAAAGCGTAAACCGGATAAACCTTTTCTGACTCAATAGAAATGTCGACGGGTTCCCAAGCTTCCCATGTAGCACCACTGCTGTCTCCGTTTACAAAATTACCGAAACGGTAATAGTATCGTAAAGGATCTGTTTTGGTGCGACCGAACAACACTAAGTTTTTATCTGTTCCACTAGAACCAGGTTCGTCATAGACATATCCTCCGGCAATTTTCAAACGAGAAACTTCGGTATACTCATCCAGATACTTTTTGTAGATTCTTTCAACTGCATCTTCCGTAATTTCTCCTTGAAGCAAATCTTGCTCCATGGTTTCGAAAGTAGGAGTCTTAGTATCCCTCAATTCAGGTCGTATGTAGTTCTCCGGATATAAGAACACTTTTCGATTCGCCTCCCAAACTCGATAATTACGCATCCACTTCCATTGTTCCTTCATTACCTCACGAACTTCCTCATCATTTGAAGCTTTCAAATCAACATCTTCCAGATTAAGGAAATACCTATGGAAGAATAATTGAATAGCAGCTGTAGCTTCTTTTATTCTGGAAGTTTCTGCATCCTTCTCCATTTGGACGTCGATCAGAAGTTTTTCATAAAGGTCACGGGCATCGTTCACCTCATTATCATTGGCAATAACGTACGGCACCAAGGCATCTCGTTTAATCGTATGCAGCTCTCCTTCTACCTCTTTGAAAAGGGTTTCGTAATTATCATTACAGTCAATAGTCCCTAACATTTGGTAAATGGACTCTGCCGCCGATGCCCGATCAATCGATTCTCCATATAATTTCTCCCAAACATCTTCATGCAATTTGGAAGCATCCACATTAATACGTTGGGCCTCCGATAAGATATCATAGATTCTTATGATACCTTCCATGTCGAACTCCTTTTCAAACTGATTGACAGAAGAAAGAAATGCATCTTTCCCTTTTACCCATCGGACCTCTTCTTTATCAAATCCGAAGATTTCAGAAACAGCCAAATATGGTTCTTTGGTGTATCCTAATGCTCCATGTAATAAATTGATAAGGGTATAATCCTGGGTGGAATAGGTATCTTGAAGCTTTTTAAACCTGGAGAGGGTATAAATATCACTAATTAAATAGTCTGACCATTCGCCCCATCGGTATTTGAAGTCCTGTGGATAAATACTCAGATCGCAGCTATGGAAATCTTCTAAAGCCATCACATATTCCGTACCCTTCACAAAGAACTGTCTTCCTTCAAAAGTAAAGGTAGCCTCAAGATTATCGGTAAAACTAGCAGGAAGTGTCGCTTCATGATCCGAGATTAACATTGGATAAGTGGCATCCACATATTTCTGCAGATCGTCTTCATCACTGAAGAGCTCTTTGGTATCGCTGTATCGAATAAATTGATCCCCTTTAAAAACATACAAACGTCCCATTTCATCTGTATAAGCGGCATCTATGGTTTTATCCTCCACATTTTGGGTGAAACGGTTTTTAATTTTACCCCAGCTATCCGTAACAGACTGCTCTGTTCCATTTGCACTGCTAATGAATTTTTCATCTCTAAACAGGTAAACCACATCAGATGCGTCCACAAAAGCGGCTTCTATTCCGTACTGATAATCTGCCGGCACTGTAGATAAACCTAATTCTCCTGCCAGATCATCGACAATCAATTTAGGGTAACCTGCATCAATGTATTCGTAACGGTTGTCAGAATAACGAATGTATTGATCCCCTGAGAATAGATAGGTTTGTCCCTGACTGTTCACAAAAGCAGCATCTACCATTCCTTTGTCCTGGAAGTTGTTCCTTACTCTGCCCAAATCCATCAATTTAAACGTATCAAACTGACTTTTTGAACCCACATAGAGCATATCGTTCATAAACACATAGGTGGTTCTTGGATTAGAAACTACCCCCGCAATACGAATATCTGTCCCGGATGCCTCCAGCTCATCAATGGCATATTGAAACTCTTTCGGCATGTGCTTAAAGGCATCTTCTTCCCGGAGATCCTTAGCGATTTCCTTAGGATAACCTACATCCACGTGGCGATAATCCGAAGAAGAATACCTTACATACTTATTGCCAGAGAACAAATAGGTAATTTTATTATCATGCACAAAAGCGGCATCTACTTCATTAGCAAAATTATTGTTCACTAAGCCCCAATCATCTTTTATCTCTTTTATATCTGAGAAGACTTCATTTTTGTAGGTTACGTAACAATTTTCATTGAAGAAGTAAATTGTTCCATCCTTACCTACAAAAGCAGTCTTAATGTCCTGGAAGGTTGTTTTATTGAAAGGAATACCTTTGTAAATTAGATCCAATGGCTTAGGATACGACCAACTTCCTTCTGGAATATTGTACCGAATAAATTCCTGATCTTTAATAAAGATCATATTATCCCCATCACGAAGGATGGTATCGAAATGGCCAAAACCTTCATTCATTTGATTAACAGGAATACCAAAGAAACTTAAGTCTGTTACTTTTGGATAGACATGGTCTGGTTTTTCATAGGTATCATTTGAATACATGACATAACGGAAACGACCGTAGTCATCTGGCTTTTCAAAAAGGAAAGTCTTATCGTCCTTGACATAGGCCAACATAACACTTCTCAAACCACCCCATTTTTCGGCAATCAATTTAGGAGGATCTTCTGTTGTCCGTTCTGCATAAGTATCGGTATCATACTCAATATACTGATCTCCACTGAAAACATAAGTCTTGCCATCTCTGCCCACAAATGCGGCGTCTATCGTCTCGTTGGTGTAAATGTTATTTCTAGCACGTCCCCATTCTTCTCCGCTTTCATAGTCCATTTTAAGCAAACTATTGTAACATTCGGAACCTTTGAACAGGTAGGTATTCCCATCTGTGCCTCTTAACACCGTATTTAAATCCGTTTTATACTCATCCGGTGCATCATTGAGGAAATTAGGTATTTCATTTACCGCCACGACATTTTCGCCCTCCAGGCTACTCACACGCTTCCATACTCCGTCCATTAATGCGTAAACGGTTCCTTTTTCCAGGATAGCTGCTGTTATTCCTTTGAAATTATCTGTAGCATATTCAAAATGTTCTTCATCGGATACTACATGGCATCTATCTTCTTCAAAGAGATAAACATTTCTATTATCCGCTATGGCCGCATCTATTCCTTTTGAAAGTTCAACTTTAAGTTCCTCAAATCGAGGCTCTTCTTTCAAAGAAGAAATCTTCTTTGGGTAACCGGCTTCCACCTGACTGTAGTCTTCACCCACATATCGGAAGAATTGATCCCCAGAGAATAAATAGGTATGTCTGTTGATTTCTTCTATATCGTTTCCTTCCTCATCCTCCTCATCTTCACGAGATTCCAAAACCACAGCAGCATCTACCTTGTGCCTATTCTCGATATTGTTCTCCACATCTCCCCAGTATTTATTAATCGTTCTAGGGTAACTATTGTCCACCTTACATAAATCCATATCGGAAATTCGAACATAATCATCTCCTGAGAACAAGTAGGTCATTCCATCTTTTCCTGCCAATGCAGCATCAATAGAAGTAAATGTAAGCTTATCCCATTTCTCGGCCAAAGTCATCGGCTCTGACCACCAACGATGGGCCTGGTCAAACTCTACCACCAGATTACCAGAGAAAAGGTAAGTTTTTCCATTTAAGCCATTCAATACAGCGTCAACCTGCTCAAATCCAGCCTCTATTAAGCTATCCGGCAGACTCCACCATTCATCATCTTGTGGTCTTGGAAAAGTTTCCACTTCTTCCACATCTGGTAGACTCTCTACAGGGGTTATGTAAGTTTTTTCATCATCATCTTCTTCATCCATTTCAGAATAATCTGAAGTAGAGTAGCGAACGTAAATGGCTTGCCCGTCTCCATCCTTTCCAAAAAGGTAAGTTTTTCCATCCAGAACAAATGCCGCCTCTACTTGCGCTAATCCTTCCCAATTTTCCGAAATCAAACGAGGATAACCCGGATCTACTTTGCTGTAATCTCTTCCGGAATATCGGAAATACTGATCGCCACTGAAGACATAGGTTTTTCCATCTAACCCTACCAGAGCAGCATCAATATTACCTGTTTCAAGGATATTATTCCTAACCACTCCCCAGTTACCATGGATATCCTGTAGTGCAATCTCAAAATCTTCCTCAATAAAGCTTACAGATTGATCATCCTTGAAGAGGTGGATTTTTCCATCTTCTCCTCTGAAAGCAGTATCAATCCCGTTAGCAAATTCATGAGGCAAAGCAGGATACAGGTCAGTGATCTTCATTGGGAAGCCTTCAGCTACTTGTATGCCATCATTTTCTAAGCAATCGATGTATTTTACCACTTTATCACCGGAGAAGAAATAAATGGCAGCTCCGTCATTAAATGCGGCATCCACCTTCTCTACATCTTTGAAGCTATGCTCCCTTTTACCCCAGTGAGCAGCAATATCCATTGCCTCACCTAACTTCTCAGAGCTAATAAATTCCTTATTCCTAAAGAAATAGGTATTTCCATCCGTCCCTTCGAAAGCGGCATCCGGTTCGCAATGATACCCCTTTGGCAACTCAATGCCCAGATTTTCCGATTTCCAATCTTCGGCTATACTTTTGGGGTAGCCTTCATCAATAAATTCAAAACCATTTGAATAACGCACATATTCCCCATTGGAGAAAAGGAATAGTCTACCTTCCTGATCTTTATAGGCTGCATCAACTTCTGTAAGGGTTTCGAAATTATTATCAACATTCCCGAACTCATTTTCTCTTTTCGTCCAGGTATCGCTACCCTTTGGAAGAAGGAAATAATGATCTCCTGTAATCAAGTAAGTATTTCCGTCCTTATCTTTGAAGGTAGCATCAACGGAAGAGATTTGCTCTTTTTGAAAGAGTAAACGAATAGGGTCCTCTTCCAAAATATCCCTTAATTCATCGTCGTCTCTTTGCAAATCTAATAAATCTTCATCCAGGGCTACATCTATTTTATCAACCAGCTCGTAATCGGTGTTACGGTAAATCCAATACTTTTCACCTTGGAACAGGTAAAGGAAGTCTTCCCCCTCCAACAAGGCATCAATGGTGTCGATCTCCTCTGGTATTTCCAGCTTTTCAGGGAATTTGGCTACCAAATTTTGATCCTGGAAGGCCAATTCTACTTCTTCCTTGGTCAGTTGCAATTTGCTTGACAATAGGGCAAACTGCCGAATGCGATTAAAGGCAATATTAAATGCCCGGTCTTTTGGCTCTTCACTAAGGGCATCCAAAACATTAGCAGATTCAAAGATAGGCTTCAGCCAGGCTGATTTTAGATCTTTTTCTTCTTTGAATACCTCTTTGGAAATTGACTTCATGATGGCTGCATCCAGGCCAAAAATGCCTTGCAATTGACTGAAAAGGAAGTCATCTTGCTCAAGAGCCATTCTATTTAAAACTTGCTGGATGGTCTTCTGTGCTTCATCTACATTCTTAGCTACCGCCTGTAACAGGAAGAAAATTTCCTTGTTGTAATCCTCAAAGCCTTCTACGCTAAAGGTGAGCGCATTATTGGAATCCAAATAATATTCCAATCCATCCAAAGGAATTTTATGATTTTCGGTGATGGCTTCCATCTCAATAAGAACTTCCATCAACTCCTCAATTTCCTCCTCAGTAAATTTCAGATCCTGCAACGGCTGAGAAGTTAATCTATAAGCTTCAGCACTTTTAATGATGGCTGCAACTCTATCGAAGATGACAGTAGAAGGTTGTCCATCAAAATAGTAGCTTAAGACAAAGTCCTTTTTATTATCCGCATTAAGGAAAAAGTCCCTGCTTTCCGGCACCAGTTCTGCACCATTCAAGTAATCTCCCTGCAAATCCTCATAAGCCCATTGAGCCACGATATGGTTTGCAATTTTTGTTAGCACCGTTTTATCAATGGTCATGAAGGCATTTCGATGCTCCTCCACTGCCCCTTGTAAGGCTTCCAAAATAGCATGGCGATTTGGATAAAATTGCAAGGCCAATTGGAGACTTTCAGCATTCTCTTTGAGGATTCGTTTTTTATCTAATACCTCAAATTCTTCGTTGATATAACCATTAAAAATCAAGTTTTCAATCAGGTCATTTCTTTCAACATCTTGTAATAAAAGCTCATCAAAAATTGATTTACTTATTACTAAACGGCCTTCTTCAAACTTCTTCAGATGCTTTTTGAACAATTGGTGTATCTTCTCAGAATAATCATTGATATTCGCATTTACATCAAATTCCTCGTAATTGTCTATATCAGCGAAGAAATCTACGTGCAGAACATTCCCCTCCTCATCAATATAATTATTGAAGATCAGGTTGTCGTAAATTTCATTAATTTCACTTTCCTTGATTCCCATTTTTTCGAAGTCAGATGGGTAAAGAGAGAAGGCAATCTCGTCCTCTTCTTCAGCCAAAACTTCGGCCTCAGTATGGAGATCATGAATTAAGTCATACACATCATCCCTATAAGCAATAAAATCGGTTTCAATCTGAAAGTTTTCTTTGGCTTCGGGAAGCCCTTCAGGAAGGATAACTCCTTGCTCATCCACATAACCTCTTAAAACCAGGTTATTGAAAATTTTGTCCGTAAGCTTTTCTTCAATTCCTAATCCTTTGAAATCTTTCTTGGTAATCCAACTCAATTGGTTTACTGCCTTTTTTGCTATTTCTACCTTTTCTTCCTCCTCAAAATTTACTAAACGGCTATCCGGCTTTCCAGGCTTCAATTTATTAATCAAACGAATCGTTCGATAAATAACAGCCGCGGCTCTTTGGTCAAAAGGCCCTTCAATAAAGGAGTCCCAACGTAAGGCTAAGGATTTAAAGGATTGATACAGGGTATCGAGTAAATTTACCTTCAGGTCCTTAGCTGCTTTTTCGGCCTTTTCGGTTTTAAATTTACCGGTAGCTATTCGCCATAGGGAGTCAGCCGTAAAATCGTAGGCCATCATCCAACTAGTGATCGCCTGTAGACTTTGGATAAGCCACTGAAGGTCGTTTACATCATTTCCCAAGAATATGGCGTAACAATCCTGAGTGGAAGGTTGGTTATGGATAAAAGTATTTCGTTGATTGAAGATTCCAATGGAAGTATCCTGCTCCAACAAATCGAAAAGGGTGAAAAGCTCTTCGTGAGAAATATCCAGGGCCGTGGCTAGTTTTGTAAATCGATAGAGGAAATTTAGCAAGCTCATTTTATTGCCAGCATCCATCCACAAGGACTCTTCAATTTCCTTATCATCCAATCGTTGGATAATTTTTTCAAGATCGGTTTTGGAAATTCCTAAAACATGTTGCACCCGCTTTCTAAAATCATAATTCTCATCAGCGAATAAATCATTGCTATAAGGAATTTCTATGTAGCCTTCTTCCACATATTGCTCAGCCAGTAACCAACTTCCCGCAATGTAACGATCATCTAAATTGGCACACCCATTATTAAATACACGGTTGAACAAATCCTGAGGTTCATCCCCTTCGGTATGTCCCACTTCATTCATGGAGCTGAATAGGGATACAATCACATCCACAGGTACATCCAAGCTTTTATGCAATTTATGAACCAAGGCAATGATTTTAATACTTTCCTCATTTAACTGACAACCGCAGCAATCCCTTAAGATGAGATCCAAATCGGTGAAGCCTATGCCCATCTTTTTTGCCAACCGCGTAAAGCAACTTACGTTCTCAAACCAAGCATGTGGAACTTCACTGCTTCCCCCACTCCAGACGATATTTTCTTCTTCCTCGTCCAAGGTAGCATAGGTGTCTTCCTCTTCTACATCTTTATTAATGAAGAATCGGGCCTGTTCCCCATATTCAGTTTCTCTTAATTGCTCGTAAAGTAATTCCCTAAGTTCTTTAGCGGAAAGATCCGAAGTTTCCAAGAAGGTAGTAACGTTGGCCATATCTTCAGAAAAGTTACTTTCGGTGTAGCCAAAACTTTCTTCTATTCGGGCTTCAGTGGCTCCTTGAGTTGTAATGAAGGAAAATTCTTCTTCCGAAAGTCCGAGGTACTCTCTTGCAATGGTAAAATCATCTTGCTCAGTGGCAAACAATTTATGCAGGTGTTCGGGAGAAATGCCCAAATACTTGAGGTAAAGCAATGTTTCCTCATGAGAAAGATTAAAGGGAGAACTAAATGGATAGGAGGCATTTAAAAGTTTATCACCATAAACATCGCCTTCGATTCTGTTTTCCAGCACCTCATTTACAATCTCCAAATAAGGTATAAGGGAAAATGTGTTTTCCGAATCCAGCAATATCTTTCGAATATCAGATCTTCTTTGATCTACTTCATCGGTGGATGAAAATTCATCGTCCATCAACTGCAGAAGGTCCGCCAAATAAGCAGCCGGTGAATAAACCGATCTGGCCTCGTCTCCCTCCTTAAAGTCAATAGCACCGAATAAAGCTCCGTAATCCGGTAAATTATTGTTTGTACTCATTGTTTCTAATTTAATTTTACTCAGAAAATAATTTATTTATAGGCCTTTATGATTCCCATTCGCCTTTTTCAGCTTTGTTGATTTAGCTAATTGCATCATGGGTGTTCTTTAGAAAAAGATTGACTTTCCTTAGCCAATCAAGGCCCAATATTCTTTTTACTTTAATGGTTAATTTTTTGGGACAGGTAAAC
>NZ_SMMB01001084.1 GCF_009711365.1 Xanthovirga aplysinae
ATTTTTAGTAGCGTTTGCAAAGTTGTGACTAAAATATATGGAATTGGAAGGTTGGTTTTGAAAAATTTAGAATAAAAAAAGTTCGAAATAAAATCCGGCTGTAGAAGTAAAATAAGATAATTATTTAAAAATAAAATAGAAATGAAGTATAATATAAAATTGTAGAAAAACCTTTATTTCTTTAGTTAGTTTGTGGGATTATTATTATATATTTATTTATATTTTTAAAATAAAACTATATTTTTCTTCGCTTAATGTTGTTTTTTTTAAGGATAGTGATGGGATTTATGCCTTTCTAATTTTAAATATTTGGTGATATTTAATGTGGATTTATGGTATGATTTCTAAAATATTAGGTTTGAATAATTTGAATTTGAGAAAAATGATTGGGGAAAGAAACCTCTTTTTTTGGACTTTAAGCTTTAGCTTTTTATTGCTTTTCAATACTTCATTTGCTCAGGAACATCTGGAGAATTATACAATTCAGGGAAAAGTGCAGGATGTGAATGAGGAGATATTGTCCGGAGCCTTGATAAAACTTTTACAACCTTCTGATTCGACTATAGTTCAAGGTGTTTTTTCTGATGAAAATGGAAATTTTAAAATCAATCATTCCAAAGTAGGGATTTACGAAGTACAAATTTCCTTTGTAGGAAATGAAACCTTCACAAAGGTGCTAGAGATTAAGGCAGAAAAACAAAATTATGATTTGGGTCGGGTTATCCTTTCCGTCAAGCAAATGGAATCCATAGAAATTTCTGGATTACGTCAAATAGTGAAAAAAGAGGTGGATCGCACCATATATGCTATTGCAGAAAGCCCCTTTTCTAAAGGAGAGAATGGTTTAAGTGTATTTCAAATTATACCTGAAATTAGTATCCAACCAGGTGGGGAGTTATTTTACAAAGGCCGACAAGAGGTAGTCGTTTATGTAAACGATAAAAGAATACCAGTAATAAGTCCAACACAGTTGAATTCTTTTTTGAGTTCTATTCCCTCAGAAACTATTGTAAATATAGAAATTATTCCTGTTCCAGGGCCAAAATATGATGTTGAGGGCTTTGCTACGGTAGTGAATATTAATTTGAAGAAAAAGCAAAAGGATGGGTGGGAAGGAGGATTGAATGGGGATGTGTTTCAAAACAAGTATTTTAGCTATAACGCTTCTGCTTATTTGAATTATAAATACAAAGCAGTGCAAGGTCATTTGCGCTTATACCAAGAAGAACCAAAGATCTATACCGAGCATTTTTTTGAACAAAATTTAATTACTGATAATACCAAATGGCAAAATAGTGCTTCTTCACATGATTTTGATAAAAGTCAAAATTTAGAAACGGTATGGGAATGGGATTTGGGGACAAGAACAAAAGTTGGGGCATTATATAGATTAAATCGTAAGGATGGGGAGCTGTCTTTTGACCGTACCAATTGGTTTTTTGCTCCCGGTGATAAATTGGATTCCGCAACTTATATGGAGACGGTATTTTGGGAAGATTTTTTAATCCAGGATGTCCAATTTGATTTTCTTCATCAATTGGATACGTTGGGAGGGAAAATTTCTGCCTCCTATAATTTTGTAAATTTTGATGCAAAAGAGTATCAAGATTTTTACGTACATGATTTCACTGAAAAGGAGGAGGTTGGAGACCTAAAGGAGGTTTTTTTCTATGATTTTCCTTCCAATTTTCAACTACATTCCTTCCGTTTGGATGCCTATCTTCCTAATGTATTGGGCTTTAGGTGGGAAGCAGGTGCCAAATACAATTATATGCTATCTCAAAATGAATTTACCTATTTAAACCAAGTTAATAATTCCAAGTTGAGGGACCCTGAAAGAAGTTCTGATTATGATTATAAAGAAGATATCCTAGGGATTTATACTTCTGCTGCCAAAAAGATTGAAAATTGGGACCTAAAATTTGGTCTCCGAGCTGAACAAACTATCCGTTCAGGAAAAAGTTACAACAGATTGGATGCTGATAGGAGTTTTTATAGAAATTATTGGAGTCTTCTGCCTAGTGTTTTTCTCAATTATACGATTAACAAAGACCATAATCTGGGATTTTCTTTTAAAAGGTCCATTGTACGACCAAATTATATTCAAATTGCTCCTGTTCAAAGGTTCAATGCTCCAACTTTTTATGATTTAGGGAATCCAGATTTGAAAGGTGTGATTAAGAATCAGTTGGAATTTAGTTACTTACTGAAAAATAAGTATTCTTTTTCTTTGGCCTATATGCATGATCAAAACAGCATAACAAAGGAAAAATATCTCGATGAAAAAAGATATTTGGTGACTACCTTTGAAAATTTAGATTACCAAAATAATTTATTTTTCGATTTTGGTATTCCCATAACCTTTATAAAATGGTGGGATGGGAATTTTTCTATCACCTTTAATTCCATGGGCTTTAGAACATTTAGTGGTAGGTTGGAAAGAAAGGAGTTCTTTAATATAAGTTCAACTCACCGAGTCAATTTGCCAAAAAATTATAACCTTATTATTTCAGGCATCTATTATAGTGGGCTTGTAGGACAAATGAATTTTTATGAAGCGTTTTCCAGAATTAATGTTTCCTTGAAAAAGTCGTTTTTGGGAGAAAAGTTAAACATTACTGCATATGCTAATGATATCTTTGATACCTACATTGGACGTCGGACCCTCAAATTAGAGACTTTGGTCCAAACAGCCAGGAATACCTATGGTGCTCAGCAGTTTGGATTAAAAATGAGTTTTAATTTTTCTAAGGGATTGAAAATTAAACAACGAAATATTCAAGAAGATACTGAGAAAAGACGATTTGTAAAATAAGTTAAATTTTGAGCTCTCAATTGTACTTCCTCCCTCATTGATATCCATATGAAAAAAGGAAGTACAATTTTCAGCGGATCGAGTTTTCAATAAGTAGGAGATGCAAAATATCAGGTCTCTTACCCCTCCTTAAGTGTTACCCTTTACTCTTTTCCACCTCCTAACATTTTTGAAACATTCGTGTTGTTAAAGCATAGAAAAGTTTTGCTTTGGCGGGAAACTTATGTTTGATGAAATTCCTATCCCTATTCTTACTGTCCGAAATTTTTTGATTATCTCCTATTTAATAGCAAACTGCCTTATATTTTAACATAAAGTCTCTCAAAACCCCATCTAAACTTTATTTAAATGATCTTATTTCCCTAAAGTCTTCTGGAAACTCTGACTTTCCAACTTTATTTGACCCGTTTTTTAAGAACTGCAATAAGAGAATGCCATTTTTTTTCGAAAAGGTAGGTAGGGTCAGGTAGAAATAAAAATATCGATGGTAAAAGATCATGTTCATTTAGAAGTAAAAGATAATGGTTTTGGGATGAGAAAGGAAGTTAAGGAGAAGGACTTGGACAGGTTTTTTCGTGGTTATGTTATTGCTATTGGGACTGGTTGGGGCAATATTGGGTACGTAGTGCTGTAGAATTTTTGCAGGGCATCGTTAGTCTTTGGAGTCAATTGAAAAAGGGTACCAGGGTAAAGGCCAGATTGTCTTTGTTTAGGGGAATCTAAGAGTTTTGAATATCCATTATAGCCCTCTGATTTAAACAAACTATAAAGCTGATCCCATTGTTTAAGGAAAAACAATCAAAATAGATTGATGAGTATTGCTTTTTTTCTATTAGGGTTTGGTTGGTATTGAGGTTTGAAAAGAAACATATATGCAAACAGTTAAGAGATTCTGTAAAGGACTTCCGTGGACCACAGTTTCACTAGAAAGGTTTGGAAAGGGTAAAGGAATTTTCGAAGGCCGATTAAATCCACCTTTTTTGGAAGAAAAGAAGCACTTTTATAGCTTGGAGCAATTCCGTGAGGAGACTTGGAAATACATTCAAAACTCTACCCATCTGCTTATTAAGGAAAACAAAAGAACAGAAGAAAGGAAGCAGATTGTTCTTTGTCTGCATGAAGCTTTAAAAGTTGTACTAGCTATTGAAAAGTATTTCACTTTTCCTGGTAAGCAAAATATTAACATTTTAAAGGATTTGTTGAAAAGAAAAGAATATAGGGTTTTTCATTCAGCCGTTCATTTGATCCTACGCTTGCTAAACAGGGAGATTTATCGAACAAATCCATTGGTGCTCGAACAAAATATACTTTCCTTACTTGCTCGAAAGGAAGATCTAAAGACCAAAAGTTCTCTAAAATATTTTGAGGTATTGTTTGTCGACAGTATGCCCATGGAGGATGAAGAAGAAGCTCGGCAAATGATCAGGGAAATAATGAAGGACGAAAAGGAGTTTTTTTATAGTCCGGTCTTTGTAGATAATTTTGAGGATGCCTTTATCGCGGCTTACTTGAATCCAAATATTCAATCTTGTGTGATTCGATACGGAATCACTGCACATGGAGAGAAAAAATCTGAACAAATCAATGGCTTTTTATCTGATGAAGCATATTTAAAGGAAGTATTATCTAATAAAAGTGAAAGAAGAAGGAGGATCTTTTCCAGTCTATTGAATTTAACCGCTTTTTCAGAAGAATTAAAGGATTTTTTTCATAAA
Organism: Xanthovirga aplysinae; assembly: GCF_009711365.1. Classification (GTDB taxonomy): domain Bacteria; phylum Bacteroidota; class Bacteroidia; order Cytophagales; family Cyclobacteriaceae; genus Xanthovirga; species Xanthovirga aplysinae. The sequence continues at coordinate 4,531 of NZ_SMMB01001084.1, forward strand.
AGTTTGCTTAAAAGAGGTAATAAATCACCGGAGTTTTTAGGAGAACAGTTAAAGCATTTACGACCTGAACTAGATATTTTTTATATTACGGATGCAGAAATGACAGTGGACAGGCTCAATACTGTTACCCTAAAACTGTTCAACCGCGTTTTTTATGAGCAGGAGGAGCTTATCGATATGCATTTAAGTATTTTGAAGAGTGTAAAAGCCCGATATGAGGCTCCTTTTTTTGATGCATTGGTAAAATATAGTCAAAATCCTGTTGGTGTTTTTCACGCTTTGCCTATTTCCAGGGGGAATTCCCTGTTTAACTCACATTGGGCAAGAGATATGGCCGACTTTTATGGGGAGAATATCTTTTTGGCAGAAACCTCTTCTACTTGTGGGGGATTGGACTCTTTATTAGAACCCCGAGGTCCGTTAAAAAAAGCTCAGGAAGCTGCAGCACGGGCATTTGGTTCTGAACATTGTTATTTTGTTACTAACGGAACATCTACAAGCAATAAAATTGTTTTTCAGGCGCTTACAGCCCCTGGTGACATTGTGTTGATAGATAGGAATTGCCATAAATCACACCATTATGCCCTATTTATTTCGGGGGTGGAGGTTGTATATTTAGATGCTTATCCCATTTCCGAATACACCATTTATGGAGGTGTACCTATACAGGAAATAAAAAAGCAATTGTTGGACCTGAAGCAAGACGGGAGGTTGGATAAAGTAAAAATGCTTGTTTTGACAAATTGTACTTTTGATGGGATTACATACAATGTTGAGCGACTCATGAAAGAGGTCTTGGCCATTAAACCGGATATGATTTTTTTCTGGGATGAAGCCTGGTTTGGTTATGCCCGTTTTAATGAAACATTTCGCAAACGTACTGCCATGTATGCGGCTCAAAAGCTTCAAAAACTTTATCATAGTCCTGAATATCGAACCTTATATCAAGAGTATTTGGCTTTTAGAGAAAAGAAAAAAAATCAATCTCTTTCCGAAATGGTTAATCCTGAAAAGGTGAAAATAAGGGTATATGCTACTCATTCTACTCATAAAACCTTGTCTTCTCTAAGGCAGGGTTCCATGATAAATATTTTTGATGAGGAGTATGAAAAGCAGGTAATAGATTTGTTTCAAGAGGCCTATATGACACATACTTCTACTTCTCCTAATTATCAGATTGTAGCCTCTTTGGATATTGCCCGTCGACAGGCGGAACTAGAGGGTTATGAGATGGTAGGTCGAAGTGTTAAAATGGCTAATTTATTAAGAGAAAAAGTTTTGACACATCCCCTATTAAAAAAGTATTTCTCTATTCTCAAAAATGATGAGATGATCCCTGAAAAATTTCGCTCTTCTGTTTCTACAACTCCCTTGGAGGAGCGTATTATTCCCTATTTCAGAGATGAGGCCTGGGGGAGAGATGAATTTGTGTTGGACCCTACTAAAATTACCTTACATATTGGAAAAACCGGGCTCAATGGAGATAGTTTCAAACAGGATTATTTGATGGATAAATTTGGGATCCAGGTCAACAAAACTTCAAAAAATACGGTTTTGTTGATGACCAATATTGGTACCTCAAAGAGCAGTGTAGCATATTTGGTAAGTGTGCTGTTGAAAATTGCTGAAAGCCTGGAAAATGAAAAGGTAGCAGCTAGTCAGGCGGAGTTACAGCTAATTAATAAGAAGGTGGAAAAGCTGACTTTGAATCTTCCTGCATTGCCAGCATTTAGTGGCTTTCATCAGGCATTTCAGTTTCAACAGGGGAGTAAGGGGGGCTTATTGAGGAAAGCTTATTATTTGGCATTTAGGGAAGAAAATTGTGAGTATGTGGAGATGGAGAATTGTCAGCAAATGCTGAAGAAGGGAAGAGAAATAGTGTCTACGGCCTTTGTTACCCCCTATCCTCCTGGCTTTCCTATTTTGGTACCGGGTCAGCTAATAACGTTAGCTATTTTGAAGTTTATGAAAGAATTGGAAGGGCACGAGATCCATAATTTCCGCCCTGAGTTGGGTTTTAAAGTTTTTAAGGAAGAGGTGTTGAAGGAAATTCAGAAACCAACAGCTAGAAAAAGAGGGAAAACTATTCCTTTGAAAAGGAAGATAACTGAAAAGCCCTTGGGGAAGAGTGTTAGTCTAAGGAAAAAAAGAGCTTAGCCGAATGCCTTACAATTTGTTGGCTGATTTAGTAGTATTGTTGCACCTGCTTTTTATTTTGTTTGCTGTATTAGGGGGGCTATTGCTTTTCAAATGGCGCTGGCTTTTTTTCTTACAATTTCCAGCAGCATTTTGGGCTTTCTTGATTGAAGTTTGTGGTTGGTATTGTCCCTTGACTCCTTTAGAAAATCACTTTCGTCAAAAGGCTGGTGAATCAGCATACTCCTACGGATTTGTGGAACATTATATTGTGCCAGTGATTTATCCAGAAGTCTTGAATCCTACGGTTGCTCTGGTGTTGGCCGCAATTGTGGTCTGCTGCAATGGGATTATTTATTATTTGTGGTTTAGGGGCTGTTTTAGGTCAAAGGGCTGGTAATTAATCTCAGAAAATTGGCTCGCCAGGGATTTAAATTAATTGAACATGCTCGTAATCATTATAAAGTAAATAACCAAAACCCAGGACAGGGGCCGGTTTCTCAGAAATATCCAATCTTACTTTCTTGAATCCTATTAGCTTTTTATTTGGTAGAAATTGATAGCGTGCCTTCCCATCATTTTTTATTCCTCGGAGTTTGCAAAATTCAGTTAGTTCGTCCAAATTTACATTTATTTCTATCACCTTAAATCCTTGGTTTTTTAATCTAGTTTGGTTTTTTGAAAGGCTTTATGTCAATTATGCCCTGTATTGTGCATATTTTCTTTGTCATCAACCACCTTGAAAAAACGTTCCCAATTTTAACTTTTATAATATGCTACTTTTATTCCATTCATATATGTGTCTTTTTGGGTAAATGGAATAAAGGATTGCCCAATGTCGGCTATTTAAGAATTTTATGATGGTTTTAAAGAGGAGGGAAGGGTGGTAATTACTTTGTTTTTGGTTCTATTTCTTAGTTTTGGTTTATTTTTGTCTTGACACAAAAACGAACCAAAAAAGTCAAGAAAATCTTCAGGGTCAGCCGACAAGGTTTTCATTCGCATTCCTTGTTGGCAAAGGTGCTTATACTGAATTTTGTATGAGCCATCTCCCACATATTTGTAAAGAATAAAGAAATTTGTGTTATGGGTTTCATGTTTGGAAGTGGTCTAGAGTTTTACGCTGAATATGAGAACCTGCAGGATGTGTTGCATTACAAATGTTT
>NZ_SMMB01000109.1 GCF_009711365.1 Xanthovirga aplysinae
GAAGGTGGTTGGGAAGAGATGAATGAAACGATCAAGCTAACGGCTTCAGATGGTGCTGAATATGATTATTTTGGTTATTCCGTGAGTATATCAGGAGATCAATTGGTGGTAGGGGCTTATTTTGACGATGATAAGGGAAGTAGCTCTGGTTCAGCTTATTTATTTGAAAAACCAGATGGTGGTTGGGTAGGAATGAATGAAACGGCCAAGCTGACGGCTTCAGACGGTACCGCTCATGATTATTTTGGTGCTTTCGTGAGTATTTCGGAAGATCTAGTGGTGGTAGGGGCTTATGGAAAAGATGAAAATGGAGTAGATTCCGGTTCGGCCTATCTATTTGAAAAACCAGAAGGTGGTTGGGAAG
>NZ_SMMB01001229.1 GCF_009711365.1 Xanthovirga aplysinae
CCATTACAACCATGGCAGTAGAAATAGCAAATGATCAGAATTTTAAAGAATTGATTTCTGAGAATGATAAAGTAGTAGTTAAATTTTTTGCCTCCTGGTGCGGTAGTTGCCGTTTATTTTCCCCAAAGTTTAAACGTCTTTCGAATAATGAGCGTTTTTCTGATATTACTTTTTTGGATGTCAATGCCGAGGAAAACCAAGCCACCAGGAAAGAAGCAGGGGTAAATAATCTACCTTATTTTGCCATTTTTAAAAATGGTGAATTAGTAGAAGGTGTTGCAAGTAGTAAAGAGGATGCCGTTGTGGAACTCATTGAAAAGCTTAACTAATTATGAAAATACCCGTTATTAAACGATTAGTAGAATCTTACACTCTCGAGGAATTACAAAAGGCTGAGGAATCCCTTTCTGAAGAACAAAAACCTTCCATTAAGATTGAGGGAGAAGACGAAGGAGAACAATTGACACATGTGATTGCCGCAATGTGGATTATTGAAAAGATGAAGAATGACCATATGGAGTTCAAGCAAGCCTTAAGAGAATATACTAGTTTAGTCAGAAAATCAATAAGTTAAGATTAGGCCATTAAGTTGGTTTTAGTGCAGTATAAATAGGGTGACCGAAAATTATCAACCTATTTTATACTGTACTGTCTTTAACAAATATTCAATTCTAAAATTATAAAAAGAAATTCACCCTTCGCGGATTTTAACAGATTCAAACCCTTCCCTTATACTTCTAATATTTTCTATTATCTACTTACTACTTCTGCTATAAAATTCTCTCGAGTTAATCTATTTCCGTTAAATAATTAATATCTTTCTGAATAATCATCAACCAACATTATTCGTGAATTCCTTAAAGAAATCTGTTCTATTTTTTTCTTTACTTCTTGCCCAATTTTCTGGTTGTAAAACCAAGTATTTAGAACCCGATGATTTAAAAATAGGTTATCATTACTACCCCTTTCAAGTAGGGAATTATTGGACCTATTCTGTCGATAGTATATTTTATTATAGTGAGCATGATTCCGTGGTTAGTGAATACCAAGTTAAACAAAAAGTGGAGAGTTTCTTTGTGGAAGGTGAAAACGATACTACTTTTTTATTGTACAGATACCGTCGAAATGTCCAAAATGAATGGCAACAAGATTCGATTTGGACCGCGCGTAAAAGGAATAATCAGCTTATTATTACGGAAAAGAATATCCCTTATGTGAAAATGGTATTTCCAGTCGAGGTAGGAAAAAGTTGGGATGGAAACGCTTTTAGTGGAAAAGAAAATTACTCTTATTCAATTTCAAATCTAAGGTCTGAATTTAGTTCGGAGGAATTAGAATTTAGTAATTGCATGGAAGTGGTTGAAAAATTTGATGATCAGGGAGAAGAAGAATTTATTTATGAAAAAGAAATTTATGCTCCCCATGTGGGTTTAGTGTATCGTTACAGTAGTATTTTACCCCATGAGGAAGGTGGAAGCTATAAGAATTCTGGAGGAATTGTAGGTTTACATTATATTCAAACCTTAATTGAATATGGTAAGGAATAAAGGGATTTTCCTTTTCTTTTTTAGTTATCTATTATTGGCTTGCAGTGAGTCCTTGGGGCAGGTGAGTCGTTATGTGGTATATTTTTCTGACAAAAATAATTCTCCGTTCAAAATTGAATCTCCTGAAAAATTTCTTTCTTCTCGTGCAATTCAGCGAAGAGAAAACCAGGACATATCAATAACTCCTAGAGACTTTCCTGTTAACCCTCAATACATTGAAAAACTTCGCGAAAAGGGGGTTCCCATTTATTATTCTTCACGATGGTTAAATGCTGTTTTGATAGAGGAAAGTGCTTCTAATTTAGAAAAAATTGAAGGGCTTTCCTTTGTTGAAAGGATTGAATTCGTCGCCCCAGGAAGCAAATTGAAATCAAATGGAAGCTTTTTCGAAAAGGAATTTAACTCTTCTTCTAACCAAACTAGTACAGTAGATGATTACTTAACATCTGATTTCCAAAATCAAATGTTGGGGATAGATCATTTTCTTGAAGAAGGGTTTGATGGGACGGGAAAATTGGTGGCCATTTTTGATGGAGGATTTCTCCATGCTGATCAGTCTCCACTTTTTGAACATATATTTGAGGACCGTCATTTGCTGGCTACAAAAGATTTTACAACCAATTCATCTGATGTTTTTCGCCATCACAATCACGGAACTAAGGTTTGGTCCTGTATTGGAGGTCTTTGGGGAGATCATTATAAAGCAGGTGCCTTTAATGCTGATTATATTTTATGTGTGACAGAAGATGTCCAATCGGAGTATCGCATTGAAGAATATAATTGGTTATTTGCAGCCGAATATGCCGATAGTGCCGGAGTTGACATTATTAATTCTTCTTTGGGATATTTTGTATTTGATGATAAAGCCATGGATTATTCTAGAGAAGATTTGGATGGTCAAACTACCATAGTCAGTCAGGCTGCTCAAATGGCAGCTGAAAGAGGTATTTTGGTTGTAACAGCGGCTGGAAATGAAGGTATAACCTTTTGGAATCAAATTATAGCTCCTGCCGACGCCAAGGATGTTTTAACAGTGGGAGCGGTAAGTGATGATTTCAGCCATGTAAGTTTTAGTTCTTCGGGGCCTACAGCTGATGGAAGGATAAAACCCGATGTTTCGGCACAGGGCTATGAAACAGTTTTGGCCTCCAAAGATGGGACCAGTTTAGAAAGAGGAAACGGAACTTCTTTTTCAACTCCGCTTGTTACAGCCCTTGCCACATTATACTGGCAACAAAATCCAGAATTGAGAAATATTGATGTAATAAAAGAGATCAAACAAGTCGGCCATCAAGCCAAAAATCCAAATAATCAAACTGGTTTTGGGGTACCCAATTTTTATCGAGAATTTACCGATAACCTTCTTGAGAATTATTCTAACTTAAGGGATGAAGATTTCTTGTTTCCTAATCCAAGCTTAAATGGTATAATTTATTTGAAATATGCATATCAAAATCAAAAATTTGATATAAGAATTTTCGACCTAAAGGGCCAAAAATATAATTTCCCTTATCAGGGAATAGGGGGGAAGTTTTTAAGCTTAAATGTATCCACCTTACCTAAAGGAGTCTATTTGCTAAAACTGGAGGATGAATACGAAAGTAAAATTTTCAGATTAGTTTATATTGGGAATTGATGATTTAGAGGAGCAGGAATTTTTGCCAATTTGTTTCAGGGCGGTCTTTGTTTATATTTGCGGGATGAATCCAATTATCGCACCTTCAATTTTGGCTGCAGATTTTGCCAATCTACAGCGTGATGTCGAATTACTGAATAGCAGTGAAGCCGACTGGATCCATGTTGATATCATGGATGGCATTTTTGTCCCAAATATTTCTTTTGGGATTCCAGTTTGTGAGGCCATTAATAAACATGCCCAAAAACCTTTGGATGTTCACTTGATGATAGAGAATCCGCAAAATTATTTGGAAGCTTTCCAAAAAGCAGGAGCCGAAATCATCTCTGTTCATTATGAGGCGTGCAATCATTTGCATCGTACACTTCAACAAATTAAAGGTCTTGGTTGTGAAGCTGGGGTAGCTTTAAATCCTCACACCTCTGTGTCTTTATTGGAGGATGTGATTTCTGATATTGATATGGTTTGTATTATGTCGGTAAATCCAGGTTTTGGTGGACAAAAATTTATTGAGCGTACTTATGAAAAAGTAAGTGCCCTGAAGGAAATAATTATAAAAAGGAATGCAAAAACCTTAATTGAAATAGATGGTGGGGTGAACAGTGACAATGCTCCAAAATTGGTAAAGGCTGGAGCAGATATTTTAGTGGCTGGCAGTTTTGTATTTAAATCAGAAGACCCAGCCAAAACTATTTCTTCATTAAAAAAGAATTCTTAAACAATGGCGTTCTGGCAAAACAATTGTCAGGATATTCAAAAAAGAGGTTGAAAAGGAAAGAGGGAATTGAAAATGGAGAAAAATGATCAGCTCATTTTTTCTCCGGGTGGGCTTTTGACCATCTAATTATGATTTATCCGAAGCATTATGGCCAGTTCCTCAGGGCATGTCTAAAAAATAGACATGCTTTATAAAGCCCGAATTGGCTAATGATCAAAAAATATTCTTTTCTGACATTTTTATTGGTATTAATATCAATATCAATTAAGGCCCAAAAAAGGGTCTATATCCAAGGGAATATCACCAATGAAAAGGCTGAAATTATTCCCGGCGTTTTCATAAAACATCCTTCTACCCCTAACACCACAATCACGGATGAAAAGGGAAATTTCTCTCTTTCCCTCTCAGTAAAATCTGGCTCCGCAGAAACCCTAACTTTCAGACACCTTCAGTATAAAACCTTTCAAAAGAAATTTATATATAAAGGAGAAGACACACTCTTTTTTAAGATAGCACTCCAAAGAGATTTGAAATTGCTAGATACAGTAGAAGTCAAAGGTAATTCCTATGCCGAAAGAACGAATCCAGCGGGAATCACCAAAATATCTGCTAAATCTGCAAAAAATCTACCCTCCGCATTTAGCGATTTTAGTAAAGTTTTAACCACTCTTCCTGGAGTAAGCAGTAACAATGAGCTTTCTTCTGCTTATTCGGTAAGAGGGGGGAATTATGATGAAAACCTGGTATATATAAATGATATTTTAGTGTATCGGCCTTTTTTAAGCCGTAGTGGTCAGCAAGATGGCCTTAGTTTTGTGAATTCCGATTTAGTAAGTAGCATTGTTTTCTCTGCAGGTGGTTGGGGAGCGAATTACGGAGATAAATTATCCTCTGTTCTTTCCATAAATTACAAAAAGCCCCAAAGGTTTGGAGGATCTGTTAATTTAGGCCTATTGGGAGGAACTTTGCATCTTGAAGGAAAGAAAAATAAATTCCACTATCTAATTGGCTTTCGAAATAAATCGGCCAAATATTTATTCAATACCCTACCTACTAAAGGGCAATATTTACCTCGTTTTACTGATCTGCAAACTTTTTTTCAGTACGAGATAAACGAAAAATCCTCACTGGAAGGGTTGATCTCATTTGCACAAAATAACTATGAAGTTTTTCCTGATAGCCAGGTGACCAATTTTGGTACTTTGGATAAATCCTTTCGGTTAACAACGGACTTTGAAGGACATGAAGTCATGACTTACAGCATGCTGCAAGGAGGGCTAAAATTTAATCATAATTTTTCTGATCGTTTTCAAACAAGTTTCATTGTCGGAGGACTTAATACTTCGGAGAGGGAGTCTTTCGATGTAGAGGGTTATTATCGCCTGGCTGATGTGGATAATAACCCCGTTTCTAATTCATTTGATGAAGAACTGGAAATTTTAGGACTTGGAGCCAATTATAAGCATGCCCGAAATTCATTACAAGCTCAAATTATTAATTTGGACAACCGTTCTACCTATTGGCTATCATCAAACTCAGCTCTTGAGTTTGGGTTGGGTTATTCCTACGAAGATATCCAAGATAAAATCAATGAATATAATTTCACCGATTCAGCGGGCTATGTAAATATGTCGAGCCAATTAGCAACGATGTTGAATCTTCAATCCTATAGATTTAGGGCTTATTTGCAATATGAAACAGAGTTTGCATCCAATAAACAGTTGACCTCTGGAGTACGGTTAAATTATTGGAATATAAATGAACAGTTGTTAATTAGTCCTCGAATAAGTTATACATTTAAACCTACCTGGAATGAAAAATTAAGGTTTAAGGTTGCCAGCGGAATTTATCAACAAGCACCCTTCTATAGAGAATTGCGGGATGAAGAAGGATTTTTAAATAAGGATATTAAAGCCCAATCCTCCTTTCATTTTATAACAGGAACCACTTACGATTTTCAATTGTGGAATAGAGATTTCAAATTGAATATAGAAGCGTATTATAAATACATGTGGAATGTAATTCCATATCAAATTGAGGATATGCTCATTCGTTATGATGCAGAAAACAAAGCTAGGGCTTTTGCTTCCGGCATTGATATCAGGGTCAATGGAGAATTTATTGAGGGGACTGAATCCTGGTTTAGTTTAGGGCTATTGAATACGAAAGAAGATATATTCGATGATGATAAAGGCTACATTCGAAGACCATCTGACCAACATCTTCGTCTAGGAGTATTTTTTGAAGACCATTTACCCAATGATCCTTCTTTAAAAGTTTATTTAAATTTAGTTTATGGTTCTGGCTTACCTTTTGGACCTCCCAATAATGCAGATTATCGAAATGCTTTTACAGGAAGAGATTACAAAAGAGTAGATGTTGGCTTTTTCAAATCCATCTCCTTTAATAAAAGGAATAGACTTAATAAATTAAAAGGTTTCAAATTAGGATTGGAGGTTTTAAATTTATTAGGAGTTGAAAATGTAATATCTTACAGTTGGATAACGGATTTCAGTGGGGTGGAATATGCTGTTCCTAATTCCTTGAGCCAACGCTTTTTTAATTTAAGGACCATGGTGGAGTTTTAGACTTTAAGGGGTAAGATCCGAACGGAAAGCTCGGATCTGGAGTTTAGTTTCCCTGTAAAATTATAACAAACTTTTATGTTTTTAATGATTCAGCAACTGCACCAATAGATTTCTTGGAATTTCCTATAAAAATTTCATCACCAATAAGGAAAACCGGTCTTTTTAAAAAAGTATATTCATCTAAAATAAATTTGCGGTAGTCCTCCTCCTCAAGAGATTTTTCTTTTAAGCCCAGTTCTTTATATTTCCTGGCCACCCTGCTAAAAAGTGCTTCATAACTACCCGCCAAAGATTTCATTTCCTCAATTTGATTAGGATTAATTGGCTCTGTTTTTATATCTTGAAACTCAAATTCCCCTGGTTCTATTCCCAATTCAGAAATTATTCTTTTACAAGTGGTGCAAGTGGATAGATAATACAGTTTTTTTCTCATCCTTATTTATTAAACTACGGTTAAAATTCGACAATCAATTTAGATTTCGCCAGCCAATTTAGTTCATAAAACTAGTCATAAAAAAATCCGGCTTAAAAAATCCGGATTTAAAATTTGAATTAAATGGAAAGAAGGAAGGTAACAAAACTAGATCTTCTTTATATTGTCTTCTTCTTTTAGGCCAGACAGAACCTCCACATTAACTCCATCAGATAGCCCTAGTTCAATCTCTTTCTTTTCAAACTTTTGTTCACCCACTTCAATTTCTACAAAAGCTTTTTCTTCTTCAAAAGTAATTAAACTTTCATTTATGGCGAGTACACTATCTCTTTTGTCCAGAACAATATCTGCATTAGCACTATAGCCTGCTCGAATAAAATTTCCTTCCTGTAATTCTACAGCCGCACGAACATCAAATTTTATAGCGCCCTGGTCGTCTATTCCTTTTGGTGAAATATATTCTAAATTTGCTTTAAAAGTTTCTCCTTCAATGGCACCTATAGTTAAAAGTAATTCAAGACCTTCTTCCAATTTACCTACCTCTGATTCATCTACTTTTCCTTCAAATATCATTGATTCCATGTTGGCAATAGAACAAATAGTAGTCCCTTCATTAAATGTATTACTTTCTATTACAAAATGACCTTCTTTAACCGGAACACCAAGAATCATCCCAGAAGCTGTTGCTTTTACAAGATTGGTGACGTGGCCGGCCTTTTTAGATGCTCCTTCTTTGATCAATTGTACATTACTTTCAGCGGCTTCTAACTCCTCTCTTCTCAAATCGGCATCTAAACGAAATCTGTTGTATTCTACCTCTGAAATAATTTTATCCAGAAAAAGCTTATGTTGTCTTTCCAATTCCTTTTTGGCGTTGTTGTAATTGATTTGAGCTGTTTTTAATCGAGATTCTGCATTATTTAAACTTACCATATCTGGAATAATACGGATTTTTGCTATAACATCTCCTTTATTAACTACCACTCCGGCTTCCTGATATACCGCTTCAACAACACCGGAAACTTGAGATTTAATAGCTACTTCTTTTCGAGGATTAATAGAACCAGTGGCAACAGTTTTCTTTATAATGTTGGTTACAAAAGGGGATTCAGTTTCATAGACTACTGGATCTTCTTCTGACTTTTGATAGAGAAAGAAACCCGTTCCTAAGAACATTCCCGCCACAATTACAATTATTAGGATAACAAATACCTTTTTCATTTTGAACTTCTATTTATTGTTTAAATTATTTGCGACTTAGTATTAATTGCTAAGAATTTTGAGGGATTCAAAAGAGAAACTAAAACATGATAATGGTGTTATGCAAATCATATAAAATGAAAGTTTCGATATCGTTCTGAATCTTGTTTATTAAAAGTTATAATTATTTCTGATTTACCTTATTCATCTTGTAGTGCCACAACTGGTTGAACTTGTGCGGCCTTTCTTGCCGGAAATAGTCCGGCTATAGTACCCGATAATGTTAAAACAATGAGTGCAGATAAAGCTACCTTAAAGTCAATTTCTGGATTAGCAAAGAACTCGGCTTCTACTTCATATTTTCTCATCAGATAATTAATGGTCTCAATTACTCCTACACCGGCTACCAAACCAAAATAGCCGGAAAAACCTGTAATGATTAATGATTCCTGTAAGATCATACCAATAATAGATCTTGGGCGGGCACCTAGTGCCTTTCGAACTCCAATTTCTTTGGTTCTTTCCTTGACAATGATCAACATAATATTACTTACCCCGATGACCCCTGCGATGATGGTAAAAACACTCACAAACCAACCAAAACCCTTTATTCCCATGAAAAGCCCCATAATTTGTTTGTATTCCTTTTCAATATTAGCAGAGCCAAATGCGGGATTGTCGTCGGGATGAACTCTGTGCCTAGAAGCAAGTAGGGATTTGGCTTTTTCTTCTATTACTGTTGCTGAAATTCCATCCTTAGGTGTCAAGGCAAACCAATGCACTCGGTTTATCATATTATAGGTTTGTTGTAAGGTGGTAGCAGGAATATACACTCGCTCATTATCACGGACACCTCTTTCCCCTTTTCTCTTACTTTTGGTCAAACCCACTACCTTAAAATATACCCCTCGAATTTGAATGTATTTGCCTAGGGGATCTTCATCTTCTTCAAATAGTACTTCTCGAACTCGATCTCCTATTATGGCGACTTTCCTTCTGTTTTCAATATCTATTGAATTTACAAACCTTCCTTTTTGTAAGTTAAGATCTTCCACTTCGGCAAAGTCCGGATAGTCTCCAAAGACTCTAAAATTTCCATTCTTCTCCTCATTTTTTAATTCTGCTGTGCCCAAATTGTTGCGGGCGGCAATAAGGTCTAACTCTGGAATCCCAGACCTTAAGGCTTGTACATCATCATTGGTTAATCGGATGTACCGTCCAGGCTTTAGCCCTTTAAAGGGCATGGTGGTTCTTTCAGTCCAAACAAAAACCGTATTAGCTTTTATATTAAAACCATCCATTACTCCGTTCTGAAATCCATTGCTAGATCCCAGTAGCACCACTAACATGAAGATTCCCCAAAAAACACCAAAGGCGGTAAGGAATGTCCTAAGTTTATGCTTCTTTATGGACATATAAATCTCCGTCCAGCGATCTAAATCGAACATAGTGTGATTAATAAAGGTTTTTATTAATTGAATTACTTTAATTTGATCTGAATCAGGGTTATTCTACAAAATTCACCTAATTCATTTTTTTAATTAATCTGCTCTAAGGGCTTCTACAGGCTTTATTTTGGCAGCTTTAATAGCAGGCATAAATCCAGCAATTGCACCTGCGAAAACCAATACTGCAGTAGCAGTTAACGCAACTTGTAAATTTACTTCCGGACTTCGGAAAAAAGGAAGCTCAGCTCCGCTGCTTACAATGGCAAAATTCATTAATTCTAATAAACCAACTCCAATTACCAGACCGATATAGCCGGATAAAGCAGTAATAAAAACGGATTCTTGAAGTATAAGACTGACAATAGACCATGGAGTAGCCCCAATAGCCTTTCTTACCCCAATTTCGCGGGTTCTTTCTTTAACAATAATGAGCATGATATTACTTACTCCAACTATTCCCGCAAATAAAGTTCCTAGTCCAACGAACCAAACAAAATTGGCAATGTTGTCAAAAAGGTTTATAAATTCTTGAAACTCTTCTACATTATTATCGATATTCATGGCCTTTTTATCCTCAATATCATATTTATGGCGTGAGGCTAGCAATTTTTTAACGGAAGCCTCCATTTCCATACTTTCCTCAAGAGAAGCCGAACCTGTGGTGAACATCATTTGATGTATCTTATTACTGCCGTTATAGGCCATCTGGGCAGTTGAAATCGGTATGTAAATCATCCGCATTTCTCCTTCACCTCCTTCATCCTCAAATACCCCTACAACCTTATAAGGGACACCATTTACATTAATGTATTCCCCAATAGGATTTTGGCCTTCTTCAAATAGAACCTCCACCACTTTCTCACCAATTGCCGTAACTTTTCTCTTTTCTTTCAAATCAAGGTCGTTAAGAAATCGCCCTTTTGTCATGATGGTGTTTTCAATATATTGATGGCTGGGGTGGCAAGATCTTACACTAAAAGAGGAGAATTTGTCCTTATACCTAATGGTGTATTCTCCTGTAAGATAAAAACGAGCCGTAATATGCTCTACTCCCTCCACTTGCTCACTTACTTGTGCTAAATCTTCATTTGTTAATTGAATGTCTCGTCCTGGTTTCATTCCCTGATAGGCCATAGTGGTTCTCCCTGGGTATATCCAGATACTATTAACTGCATCGTCACGAAATTCATTTCGAATTCCATTTTCCATCCCTTTTCCTGCCCCTAAAAGAAGAATCAACATAAAGATTCCCCAAAACACACTAAAGGCCGTAAGGAATGTCCTCAATTTATTTTTCGCAATGGTGGAAAAAATTTCTTCCCATTTGTCTAATTGAAACATAAGTTGGTCGTTAAACGATTTGCGGTTGTGGAGAAGTGGATTCCTGGTTAATGATCAAGCCATCCTTGAGGCGGATAAGCCGGTTGGTCATTTGAGCAATATCATCTTCATGGGTTACGATAACAATGGTTTTGCCCATACTATTTACCTCTTTAAAAATATCCATAACCTCATAAGAAGTCTTTGAATCCAGGGCTCCTGTTGGTTCATCGGCTAAGATAACCTTAGGATCTGAGATAAGTGCTCGTGCAATAGCAACTCTTTGCTTTTGCCCCCCTGATAATTCATTAGGCATATGATGAGCCCACTCTTTCAAACCCACTCTATCCAAATATTCTAAGGCTAATTTATTTCTCTTTGATCGACCCACTTTTTGGTAATATAGAGGTAGAGCAACATTTTCCATTGCATTTTTAAAGCTCATCAAATTAAAGGATTGAAAAACGAACCCCAGAAATTGGTTCCGGTAAAATGCTGATTTGCTTTCGGTTAGTTTTTTCATCAAGGTTCCATTCAGATGATATTCCCCTTCTCCATATGTATCCAAAAGCCCAAGAATATTTAATAAAGTTGATTTTCCTGACCCTGAAGAACCCATCACGGAAACTAATTCTCCTTTGTTAATATTAAGATCAATGCCTTTTAGAACTTGAAGCGATTGTTTTCCGACTTTATAGGATTTTTTAATTCCTTTTAATCTAATCATACCTAATCGTACATTTTTGAATTTTTTGATTGATTTTCCATAACCGTGCCAGAGCATGTTTTTCAATTACAATATGCCTTAAAAGCATCATATACAATTATTGCAATTAAGAGCTGTCCGTTATTGAAACAGAAAAATGTTCAGTTATGAACAATTCCTTTAAATTTTCTACATCAGGGGTAGTTGGGAGATTTTTTCCTACTGTTAATTAATGAAATGTGGGATATTAAATGGATTTTTGGGGGAGAAAAATAATATGCCAATTAATAAGGGATTACTTTAAAAATCGATTGTAAAGTTTATTGTTCAACTTTATTTATTACTTTTATTCTGTTTCTTTGTCTTCCCTAAGAAATTTTATATTCACTATGTTTAAAAGTTTAATTCTATCACTTTTATTTTTAAATCTTTTTTTTCTTCATCTACAAGCTCAAAACTATTCTCCTTTTCCGGCAGGACATCCGGGTGTAGATGGTAAAAAAGGAAATTTCCGCCAATTACTTAATAAATTTTCTTTCAATATCTCGAGCGGTTATAGCAGAACATTTTATAGTCATTCACTGGAGAATTTTGATTTTATTAGCAGTAATAATGTATTATATATAAAAGATAAGGATTCAGAAAATTTGAATTATTATGCTTATTGGTTAAATGGGCCAACAAAGGTGGATTTCCTTAATTCAAATTCTCTTTTCCCTGAGGAAGTTCATGTTCCTTCTGATAGTATTCCGGTTAAATTAAGAGGAGCCTCTAATGGGATTCCTATAAATCTTTATCTATTATTCAATGTTAAAAGATTTCGAGTGGGGGGTGGATATTCAATGGAGTGGCAAAGGTTTGAGAATTTTAATCTTGATAGACATGGGGAATTATTGGGGCAATATAAACCAGAAATTACCTCTAATGTTGCCAGTCGTTATTACCTAATGCTGGGATACAATTATTTCACTTATAGAAGCAGGGTTTGGAACTTTAATTGGGTAGCAGATGCACAGGTCGGTTATCACAATTTGGGAACTGCTTTTTCCAGTTTACCTAAGAAAAGTCAATTTTTCACCAATTTAGGGCTTACCATTGAACAAGAATACTCTGAATATTTCAAAATCTTTATCCGTCCTTCAGTGGAATTAAAAAGATTTGATGTTCCATTATTGGAAGAGGAAAGAACTATAAAAAATCTTAACCCTGCTGCTTCCGTCCAATTGGGTATATCCATAAGGTTTCCTGACCTTCCGAGATGTCCAATTAAAACCTGTAAAACACAAATAATTCACGTACACAATGGTCAAAAGTTCAGAGGACAACCTATTTATAAAAAGCAAAATAGAAAATATGGAGAAAACAACCGAAAATTGCTGAAGTATAAACGGAAATATAGAAATGACAAGTAAATTTTTATC
>NZ_SMMB01000462.1 GCF_009711365.1 Xanthovirga aplysinae
AATTTTTGTTTTGTTTCTTATTTATCACCTTACTATTTAGCGTATCAAGAAAATTAAAATTAGAATCATTCAATAAAATTAAATTCCAACGACTTCACCACCTTCCTTTTCTTCCTCCAAATCTCGGGCCTTAATATTATTCATAGCTCTTTCTGTAAGAGCCGTAATGGTTAGACTAGGATTCACACCAAGGTTAGCGGCAATCATACTTCCATCACAAACGTACATGTTTTGATAATTGAAGACCTTATTATTGGCATCAATTACTCCCTCTTTATCAGTAGCTCCCATAGCAGCTCCACCCAACATATGGGCAGTTGAAGGAACATCAAAAAGCATTTCCGTCAACGACGTTTTCGGCACCCCATTTACCTCTTTGGCCATTTTTCGAGCAAATTCATTTGCTTTTGGGATATGAGATGGTATTTTTTGCCCAGTTGATTGAAACTTTTTACTAAATGGCCACCACAAAGGTCGACTTAAAGTAAAGTTTATTTTAAGGTCGACAGTTTGCATCACCAAGAGAATGACGGATTTTTTGGCAAATCCCTTAGGAAGTAATGGTCTTAAAAAACGAATGGGATGAGTAACCCCATATGCCATCCAATTTAAAATTCTTCTAAAATAACTTTCCCCTCCTACTAAAGGGGTGCTTACCAATCCCAAGGCATCAGAGTTTTTGGGGTAACGAACGGCCTCTATATGAGTTTCCTCATCCAGGTAAACTCCAGATCCGATAGCAACACCTTTACTCATATCAATATTCTTATCAGAAGTTTCCACTCCTAGTAAGGCCTCAGCATTGGTTCGAACAAAATGCCCTAAACGCTCACTCAATGCTGGTAAAGATTTATTTTGCTTTAGTTGCAGAAGTAGCCTTACAGTTCCCAGCACTCCAGCAGAAAACACTACACCTTTGGAATACCAAACCTTCTTTCTTTTAAATAAAGAAGTGCTGCAGACGGTATGAATTTCGTATCCATCACTCCCATCTGCCTTACCATTTAAAGGTATAACATCTACTACTTTAGTTTCCGGTAGAACTTTAGCTCCTTCCTTTTCAGCCAAATACAGATAATTTTTGTCCAAGGTATTTTTTCCACCATCACGACAACCAATCATACAAGCTCCACAAAAAGTACAACCCGTTCGTTCAGGTCCCTTTCCGTTAAAGTAAGGATCAGGAACCTTTTTCCCAGCTTCGCCAAAAAAAATACCTACGTCCGTGGCATAATAACTTTCTTCTAATCCCTGTTTTTCGGCTGCCTTTTTCAATGCTAAATCGGCATCAGCCAGATGAGGGTTTCTATTCACTCCCAGCATTTTTTTGGCCTGATCATAGTATTTAGGCATTACATCCCCCCAATTCTCAAGATTGGCCCAATCGCTATCTTTCCATACTTCTTTTGGAGGCACCAATAGAGTATTAGCATAAACCAGGGATCCTCCACCTACACCTACTCCACTCAAGGCCCAAACATGACGAAAAAGGCTCATTCGAAAGATTCCATGAAATCCAAAAGAAGGAGCCCATAAAAACTTTTTCAGGTTCCAATTCGATTTAGGGAAATCTTTAGGTTGATAGCGTTTCCCCATTTCAAATACTCCTACCTTATAGCCTTTTTCACTTAAGCGGAGAGCGGAAACACTTCCTCCAAAACCGGAACCAATCACTACATAATCAAAATCAAAGGAAATGGCCATATAAACAGATTTTTTAATCCCACATATTACAAAAAAAAA
>NZ_SMMB01000679.1 GCF_009711365.1 Xanthovirga aplysinae
TTTTTTTTTGTTCATTCCATTTAGCTGTTCAACTGAATTAGTTGGTTTTTTTAATTAGAAGAGAGCTTTGTATGTCTTACTTATTCGAAACCTAACGGACTGGATACATTTTAAACACCCCTACTATCCTCTTCGATTAGGTTTCATTTTTCATGTATAAAAAATAGTTCTATACAGCCCTAAGAATTTACCTCTTTAACTTTCGGCAATATAAACTACCCCATCTTCCACTCTTATGGGATATGTTTTGATAGCACCACAATCAGCATCATCCAGGCATTCACCGGACTCCAATGAAAACTGCCTCTTATGAAAGGGACAGGCCACTTTCGGCTCCCCCCCTTTATCTCCGATTATTCCCCTTGAAAGCACCATTTGTTTCTTATGAGGGCACCTATTGTCGGTGGCATACCACTCACCCTTGGATGTAAAATTAAATACAGCTATTTGCTTATCTCCCAATTTCACACAGGCTCCTCCATCCTCGGGAAAATCCTTTTCAAGGGCCGCTTTTTCCCACTTCAATATTTCTAAAACTTCTAACATAGGATTAATTTTATAGGATTGATTTTTACCCTCACCAATTAGCAGGTACTTTTTGTCCTCTAATGTCAATAAATTCCAGGGTTTCATCACTGCCTTCAGAGTTTACAAAATGCCTGAATTTCTTCTGTTTTTCCGGGTCTTCCACCACATCTTTCCACTCACAAATATAGGTATTGACATGATTTTCCATATCTTTTTCAAGGTCCTCACAAATCCCAAGGCTGTCATGAATGATTACATCCCTAAGATATTCCAATCCCCCTTCTAATTTATTGAACCAGGTGGCTGTCCGATTTAATGGTTCAGCGGTTCGGATGTAAAGCATTAATAATCGATCGATATATTTAATACAGGATTCCGTGTCAATATCTGTGGCAAACAAAACGCCATGTTGAGGTTTAGATCCACCATTTCCACAGATGTACATTGCCCATCCTTTTTCTGTAGCAATAATACCTATATCCTTATTTTGAGCTTCTGCACATTCTCGTGTACATCCAGATACAGCAAACTTGATTTTATGGGGAGCTCTTAAGCCTTTATATCGATTTTCAATATCAATAGCCATGGTCAAAGAGTCTTGTACCCCAAAACGACACCAGGTAGACCCCACACAACTTTTCACGGTTCTCACTGACTTTCCATAGGCTTGTCCTGTTTCAAAACCTGCGTCTACTAGGATTTTCCAAATATTCGGCAGATCATTTAAGCGTGCTCCGAACATATCAATACGTTGCCCTCCCGTAATTTTGGTGTATAAGCCATATTTCTTCGCTACCTGACCAATCACAATCAATTTATCTGGAGTAATTTCCCCACCTGGAATTCTGGGTACTACAGAATAAGTTCCTCCCCTTTGAATGTTGGCTAGGAATCGATCATTTGTATCATGAATGGTGTCTTGTTTAAGAATGGGATCATTCCATATACTAGCGAGAATCGAACCCACTGCTGGTTTGCAGAGTTCGCACCCATAACCTTTTCCCTCCTTTTGGAGAACCTCGGTAAAAGTTCGATAACCCTTTACTTTAATCAAATGGAAAAGCTCCTGCCTACTAAGCTCAAAATGTTCACAAAGGGTCTTTTTGACAGTAATGCCCATCTCCTTCAATTGGTAAACCATCAAATCTTTAACCATAGGAAGGCACCCCCCACAACCACTACCCGCTTTTGTACATGATTTTAATTCAGGCAAATCGGTGGCTCCTTGCTGAACGGCACTGATAAGGGTACCTTTATCGACACTTTCGCAGGAACAAATCATAGCCGTCCCAGGTAAGGCTTCTACTCCAACCCCAATTTGTGAGGCTCTATTTCCTCCTTGCATAATTAAAGTCTCAGCATCTTCAGGAATTTTGATCTTATTATTGACCATCTGACAAAGCATATTGTATTCGGAGGTATCTCCTACCAAAACTCCTCCTAATAACAGTTTTCCACTTTTGGAAATATTAATGCGTTTATAAATTCCTTTAGACTTGTTTTCATAAACAATAGATTTTCCTGGCTTTTGTCCCAAAGCATCTCCAAAACTGGCCACGTCAACACCTATCAATTTTAATTTTGTGGACATATCGAAACCAGTAAAGGCCGCATCCTGTTCCAGCAATTGCCTAACCACTACATCTGCCATTTCGTACCCTGGACCTACCAAACCAAAAATCATTTCATTATGAAGCGCACATTCTCCAATAGCATAAATATCAGGATGTGAAGTTTGCATCTTGTCATTAACCACAATCCCTCCTCTTGGTCCTATTTTAAGGCCAATTTGTTTAGCCAATTCATCACGGGGACTTATGCCTGCAGATATAACCACCATATCTGTTTTCAGCATGTCCTCATCTTCAAAGGATAAACCATCCACCTTACTCTCACCTGTAAATTGCCGAGTGTTTTTATTAATATGAATAGAAATCTGCAATTCCTCCATTTTAGATTTCAGCATTTCAGAACCCATTTCATCCAATTGTCGGGGCATTAATTTTGGAGAAAACTCCACCACATGGGTTTCTAATTGAAGGTCTAATAATGCTTTGGCAGCCTCAAGACCCAAAAGCCCACCTCCTATTACAGTCCCTGATTTTTTATCTTTTGCATAAGCCTTAATCCGTTCCAAGTCTTCAATCGTCCTGTAAACAAACACTCCTTCCTTTTCTCTTCCTTTTATAGGAGGTACAAAAGCACTTGAACCTGTAGCAAACACCAATTTATCAAATGTGAAACTTTGGCCTTTTCGAGAAGTAACCGTTTTAGTAGCTAGATCCACCTGAACAATAGGATCACCAGAATACAGCATCAAATTATTATCTTCATACCAGGAACGAGGGGCCATAGCCAAATCAGCAGGAGTTTTTCCTTCAAAATATTCGGATAAATGAACCCGATCGTAAGCCACAAAGGATTCCTCTCCAAATACGATTACCCGATTAGCAAGATTTAAATCCTTTTCGACCAGCTTTTCACAAAACTTATAACCTACCATTCCATTTCCTATTACGATAATATTTTTGTGCTGCATACAGGTTAACTTTTGAGTACTTCTCCAAATCTACGTAAAATATTTTTAAAATACGTAATATTACGTATAAATCTACGTATTAATAATTTAATACAAATGGACGGCACAACAAATGATTAAAAGAATGCTTTTAACCCAGACGAAAAAGAGGATAT
>NZ_SMMB01000718.1 GCF_009711365.1 Xanthovirga aplysinae
TGGAAATATTGAAAACCAACCTGATTTAATGGCCGAATTTGCTAAATACAAAAAAGATTTTTCAGAGAACTCAGCTTTCAATAAGAATTTCGGAACCGAGGCAGGAACGGTAATGGAGGGGAGTAGAACCTTCAATCTGAGTCAGGTATTAAGTGCTGGCAATAGTGCAAGTAATGATATACAATTGGATCAACACCTTTTGAAGGTCAAAGATTCAAGAAACATCAACCATGAACTAGGTCTTAATTACGCTACCGACGAATATCCAAGTCCAGGGCTAGTATTAAGAACGGTAACTAATCCGAATTCAGGGGAACCTATTTTTCAGGTCCAATCCGAAGGTTTTGCTCCGAGACTAAGAATTGAACACGATGGAGCTGTCAAAACATATAATCCAGATATATACGTGAGCATTGCTGCTGACGGTTCAGGAGGATACAAAGTGTGGGATGAATCAGACTTTTCCGCAAACGACCTTGCTAATTTCTATGAAGCTTTCAGTTGGGGAGATCATGCAGGCAAATATGCCGAGCTTACCGGTGATACATTTTCCGGCTCTGTAAAAATCACCAAGGAAGATGCTTTGAAATTAACACATTCCGAGGCAGAACTTTGGTTTGATACTGACACTGGTATTGAGGGTACCAAAAGAATTACCGTTAATGACGGAGGCGGAAACTTCAACTTTCGGGCAAATTGCTATTATAATAGCGGTGAAAAATATTTGCTTGCTGGAGATGGGGCTGCCCATTACAGAATGAACATTGAGGGACAGTCCAATCCGTACCACGAATTCAGGATAGCTAGAATTGG
This sequence comes from Xanthovirga aplysinae, assembly GCF_009711365.1. Lineage (GTDB taxonomy): Bacteria > Bacteroidota > Bacteroidia > Cytophagales > Cyclobacteriaceae > Xanthovirga > Xanthovirga aplysinae. Next base: position 814 of record NZ_SMMB01000718.1, read on the forward strand.
GAATGCCGCAGAAGACACTATTAGCTGGACTTCCAAATTTTACATTTACTCAGATAGTCTTTCTTTCCAGATAGATGGGAATGAAAGGTTCTTAGTCGATAGTGCTGGGGCGGTTAGAGCCACCAATTTTATTACAACAGGATAATATGGCATTAATAGAAAACAGAATACCTACAACAGAAAATTTTAAAATGTTTGTGAATGGACAAACTTATGGCAGTACTTCAACAGAAGACAAATACAGTATTGAGAGAGCGGTAAGAGAAACAGTAAAAGCAAATTCGGGAACAGACCCAGGAACACAAACCAGCCTACCAAGCCTTTGTACTTTGGCTTATTCAGATATGATGCAAAACAGAGGGGTAATTCCAACTAGCACACAAGAGTTTCGAGGCTATCCAATACCGGCAATCAAGAATTTTTCATTTGAGGTGATTGACGAGGGCGGTTTCACTTTTGATGTACGCCCTGTTAAAATAATAATGCAGCTAGAGTTAAAATATGCTGTTGCATATAATTTACCTGTAAAATTAAACATAACAGGGTTTCAATTTCCACCATTTATTGAGATTCCAGCGGGCCAAAAAGTATGGGAATATACTTACGTAGACGGTTCAGTCTGGGAGCCTGATACGGGGGATCTCTATTTCTTTGATAATTACAATTACAGTTATACGGTAACTTCAAACATCAGTATTAGTGATTACGACTCTCCTTTCTATAACGATGCGGGACAGAGCCACGAAATAGAGTTTGCTACGCGCTTGAATCCATTTGATATCCTGTACCCTAGTCAAAAGGTTGCTAATGTTTCAAACATAAACGAGTATGTTAGAACTGGATTCGACCGAACTATATACCATGCTACATTACGGCCTCCATTTGGGCAGATATATGACGGACCTTATAGGATTTCCCAGCCGGAAACATTCAACAGCACAATGTATTTCTGTTACGAATTCGACCGAAGAGAATTTCAATTTGGGGAATATGAATACCAATATTGCACCATCAAGGTTGGAACAAACGGGAAGGTATTAGAAGAAAAATTATCACCTTGGGTCTTATAAAACAATTAAAAAATGGCAAGAACAAACAGACAAAAGAAAATCACAATCACGGAGGACATCACATCCCAAGTGAACGGAAAAAATTACCAATTTGAATACAGCTACAAGGAAAATGAAAAACCAACTGAAATAGGGTTAAGGCCTTCGGATATTAACGACCAATACGGAAACGTAAATTTTAATTATGAGAAGGAAACTATCAATGTTTCAAACATTAACCTTGGACCTATCGGGGGTGTAGAAGCATTGTTAAACGAATTCAAAGCGGAATTCCTGGCTATCAAAGCAGAATTAGAACCAACAGTTGAACCTGAAAATACAGAAGAAAATGCGTAAACAAGAACAAGTACAAAACCAGCCTACACCAAATCAAAAGGCTATTTCCTTAATTATGGAGATGTTAGGCCACGCGAAAAAAAGACATGCCTTTTCCTCTGTAGAAGTAGAGGCGATTGACTGGGCAGTCAACACCCTTAACCAGCCTAAACAGGAACAAAAGAAAGAAGAACAGCCGGAGCCAGAAAAGAAAAAGGCTTCAGGCAAGAAATAGCTAATGGCTTTTTTTGAAAAATCTCATTTGATTATCCGAGTATATGAGTAAGCATATAGATGAGTTTTGCGGGGCAGTGATCAAGTATGTTCAAAAACACTTAGAAGAAACGTGGGGAGCGGCTACTTCATTGACTGCTTACCTAGCTGGTTTCTTCCCTATTCTAGCCGATGTCAGTTTTTTGGACAGCGTGCTATTTACTACCGCTGTGAAGGCCTTGTTAACCGGTTTTTTCGGGGGCCTAGGAGGATTAACAATAAAAATTATTTGGGGGAAAATTGTTAGATCAAAACCAATTGAAGATGAGAAAAATTGACAAAGCAATCGTTCATTGTACGGATACGCCAAGTACAATGGATATAGGAACAGCAGAGATTGACCAATGGCACAAGGAAAGAGGCTGGCGCTGTATTGGTTACCACTATGTAATTAGGCGCGATGGTACTATAGAAGTGGGAAGAACTGAGGATAACCAAGGCGCACATTGCAAGGGACAAAACAGAAACAGTATTGGTATCTGCTGGGTAGGCGGCAAAGGAGAAGACAATAGAACGAAAGCACAAACTGAAAGCTTGAAAAAGCTACTTAAGTCTTTGCGAGCAAGGTACAAAGGAATAACCATCCACGGACACAATCAATTTTCAGAAAAAACATGTCCTAATTTCGATGTTAAGGAATTTCTTAAGAATGAGGTGTTGGTATGAGCAAGGTAGGAAACTTATTGAAAAAATTTGCTCCTAACGTATTGGATACCGTTGGTAGCTTAACAGGGATTAAGGCATTAAACCGTGCGGCTGATTTGATTGAAGGCAAGAAAGATCTTGACCCAAAAGTAAAAGCTGAAATCCTAGCTGCAATCAACGAGGATAGAAAAAATGCCAGAGAGCGAGAGGTATTAATCAATCAAAGTCAACATTCTGGATGGTTGACGAAGAATATTAATTCCCTACTTGCAATTGTCTTTGTAGGAGCTACTATTGTAATCTATTTCCTAGGCTATACAGGAGGGGAAGAAACCGAGAAAAACAGGG